>JAUILM010000227.1 GCA_030432855.1 Bacteroidia bacterium | reverse complement strand
GATTCAGTGATGAAATCATTTTCCTGGTGGGCATACTACATATTATTATCTCGTACATATCTCATGCCAACATAAAAACGGTAACGGGTGTCCTGGATTTTATCATCGTTACACCTCAAATTCACCATTTCCATCATAGCAAAATAGAGGATGAGGCTAAGAATTTCAGCAGTATCATCCCTTTCTGGGACCTGGTATTCGGCACCTATTATAATAGACCCGGGACTGTAGGTGAAGTGGGAACTAATGAAACACATTATGACTACCCTAATGAAAAGGACTACTTCAATCAAATTATTTTCCCCTTCATTCGACTGAAGTACTGCTGTAGTGATAAAAAGTGATGTTAATGTCCCTAGTCTAATATTGGGTCGCTCTGTAACTATTTAAATGCCTGGATTCAGTATTAAATGCAAGGTAAGTTGCTGATTCATATACTCGATAGAAAAAGAGCAACTTTCCAGACCTCACATTAAACCTTTCCTAGAGCATCCAGTCTAATGAGAAGTATCTTCTCATTGGCATGACTTGAATATAGATTATTCATGCTGTTTTAAACCTTTAAATGGTATTCACTTATGTGGAAAGGCTATCACTTTCGAAGTTTATTCATTCTCTCAGTCTGTTGGCAATTCACACTTGTCGTCTATGGTCAGGGCACTATCATCCCCTACAACAACATGGCAAATGCAGCGGCCTATGCAGAGGACGTAGGTGGAGCAGCGGTAATGATCCTGCAAAATGACAGTATTATATATGAAGATTACCAAAATGGAGCCGACTCTTCGGTGGTGACCCATATCTATAGTGCCACCAAGGCTTACTGGTCTATGGTCGCGGCGGCAGCCAGGGAAGCGGGGCTCATAGGTACCTATAATGAATATGTATCAGAAACCATCACGGAATGGCAGGACAATACATTACACCCAAATAAGGACCTGATACAAATAAAGCATCTGCTCTCCCTTTCATCGGGATTGTCACAGGACGTCCTTCAACTCCAGGGGACCGATGCAGAGGCAGATGACCTATATCAGTACACGGTAGATAGTCTGGACTTAAATTTTATACCAGGTAGTCGCTTTCAGTATGGTCCCAGTAATTACTATGCTTTTGGTGTATTGCTACAGAGAAAGTTGATCGCTGCCGGTATCCAGCAAAATCCGCTTGAATACTTAGACAGTATACTATTTCAACCCATTGATCTTGAATATGATGCATGGATGCATGATAATGCGGGCAATCCACATATTCCAAACGGCTGCTACATTACCCCTCGGAATTGGATGAAATTTGGAAAACTACTCCTGCAAAAGGGGCGATGGGGCAATAATCAATTAGTGGATAGCACCTTAGTAGAAGAAATGTTTGTCCCGGATGGCCCCAATCCGGGACATGGAAAGTTCTTGTGGTTAAATAATAAAGAAGGTTTCGGAGCTTTTGCCTTTCAAACAGCCCCCGAAGGCTCCGAAGGGGGATTTATCTATTACGATGGATATGAGGATATCATAGGCGGTCTGGGTGCCGGCAAGAACAGGCTCTATATCATCCCCTCCCTCAACGCAGTGGTTCTAAGGCAAACCCAATTAGAGCAGGATAATTTTGATGATCACACATTCTTAAGTCTCCTGCTTGATGGCGTGATAACGAGCTCACAGTCACATATCGTTGCCAATTCTGACCATATCCAGATTTATCCCAATCCCTTCACTGACCGGGTCATTATTGATGGGGACTTTACACAGTACCAGATACGTGTGCATGATGCCATTGGAAACCTGGTGGCCGACTATTCGGAAGCCGACAATCCGTTATCGATTGATTTTTCGACCTTAGGGGCAGGTATGTATTTTGTCTCAATACAACACGATATACACGCCCCACTAGGTATCTACACGATCCTCAAACAATGAATAGAAATCGTGACTGAAAAGCAAGTAAATTATTATTTCGAAGGTGATCTATATCAGTGAGTCATCGGCTTGAGACCTGTATATTCCGGAGCAAGATTTTTAAAATGAAAACAAAGACAGAAATACTTGTTGAACTCTGGTTAGAAGCACGAACACGTTTTTCAAATCAACTGGAGTACATTTCCGAGAGTGATCTTTCAAAAAGACTGGGTGATGCACCCAATTCACTGGGATTTCTTATTCGACACATTGGTGACGTTGAGTTATTATTTGCAAAAAATGTGTTCGGTGATAAATCTGTACAGGTTAAAGCCAAAACGCTTATTGATCAGAGGGATACGGGACAATGGACCGATTTGGAATCGCTCAAAACCTATGTGACTGAATCATTTGACAAACTCCTGTCCATCGTACAGGAACAAAGTGATATTGACTGGGAAACTACCATCGTCACCCGGGAATTTGGAACTAAGACAAAAGCAGAAGCCTTCGGAAGAATTGTCTCTCATACTGTCTATCATGCAGGACAGATGGCCATCGTACTGAAGTACGGAAAGCGCTAAAGCATCTGTAGGATACGCTGGGACTTCTTTTTCACACTTTTACACTCGCTTTACAACTATTTACAATGAATAGCACGATCACATATTGCCAGGATATACATTTAGGATAAAAATTATAATGAAAATACTAAGAGGTCTTACGGGTATCGGCACACTACTTTTTATCCTGACCTGCTTCATGGCCTGTAAGGGTCAAAGCGAATCAAAAGATCGTGAACAATTCGCAGCCGAGAGCTCCTCCCAAACACATACTGAACAAATCGCTGAATACATACGCCATATATTCCAGGATAAGAACGGGAATCTCTGGCTAGGCACAGGAGGCTACGGAGTCGCTGTCTATGATGGGGATAGCCTAACCTACTACACCAATCCACAGGGTTTTACAGGTCAACAAATTACCGGCATTTCAGAAGACCCGCAAAGGAACATTTGGTTTGCGACGGATCAGGGAATAGTGAAATATGGGTGGAAGACTAACCCTGATGGGAGCCGACAGTTTAGTAATTTCCCCAGTGACCAATACTTTGAGGGTCAAAGATTTTGGAGTGTCTTTGCCGATAGTAAAGGTAATGTCTGGGCTGGAGCAGCATCTGGCATTTATCGCTACGACGGGCTCAACTGGACACCATTTACATTGCCCTATCCCGAAAAAGCTAATGGCGACTTCATTACGAAAAGTACCGCCTGGTCGATCTGTGAAGATAAGGACGGCATCCTATGGTTTAGTACCAATGGCTTTGGAGCATTTGCTTATGATCCAATGACAAAAGTTTTCACTCAATACACTACAGAAGATGGGCTGGCTGATAATAGTGTAGACGTCATCATAGAGGATCGCAGTGGTAACATCTGGTTTGGAACACGACATGGTGGGGTGAGTCGTTTTGATGGTAAAGATTTTGTGAATTATACACAAAATGACAGCATCGGGAACAATGAAGTTTGCGCTATTTATGAAGACTCAAAAGGAAATATCTGGCTGAGTTCAGAGGGCTATGGAGTCTATCGATACTCCCAAATAAAGCTTGGAATTGGCGGTTACTTCACGAACTTTGGCGAAAAGCACGGGCTGGGCGTACGGGCTGTGCAAACCATACATGAGGATATTCAGGGACATATTTGGGTCGGTGGTGGCGGTGGCCTTTATCGCCTTGAAGGTGAATCCTTTCTCCAGGTGACGAGAGGAGGACCCTGGAAGTAGCAAAGATGTATTAAGATTCATACTCTACCCCTGGATCGATCGCAATAATTTTCCACTTCTTATTTTTATGTTGTATCTCAGGCCTTTGGGCTCACAAGAGAAACTCCTTGCTCTAATTGTTTCAATTGAAAGTAGAAATGGAAAAATTGACCATAGACAATTATCTGGACCGGCACTACATACACCGGAGTAATTGGTTGAGAGCTGCCGTATTAGGGGCCAACGATGGTATCATCTCCGTGTCCAGTCTTGCGATTGGTGTGGCCGCCGCAAGCGCTACCAGGGAGCCCATCGTGTTGGCCACCGTCGCGGGTCTGGTCGCAGGAGCCCTGTCCATGGCCGCTGGAGAGTATGTATCGGTGAGCTCGCAGACGGATATAGAACAGGCGGATATTGAAAGGGAAAAACAGGAACTGGAGGATATGCCAGAGGAAGAATTAAATATCCTTGCACAGATCTATGAGAAAAGAGGGCTGAAGAAGACCACTGCCATGCAGGTAGCGAAAGAGCTAACCGAGGCTGATGCTTTGGGTGCTCATATTCGTGATGAACTGGGCATCAATGAAATTTCTCAGGCAAATCCCATCCAGGCCGCATTAGCATCGGGTGCAGCCTTCACTGTGGGTGGCGTATTGCCCTTGATAGTTGTCCTCTTAGCCCCTTTCGCAGGCATGGAATATTGGCTATACGTATTTACCATTTTATTTCTGATTATTCTGGGAGCGACTGCCGCAAAAACAGGAGGTTCCGGTATCCTTAAAGCCATCATTAGAATCACCATTTGGGGTACCATTGCCATGGGACTTTCTGCATTAGTTGGCTATCTCTTCGGCGTCAATGTTTAGTTTCGCAGTTATAAAGATATCTTCCTTAAATATTCGTGAATATTATACATGAAAATCACAACCAAAAAAACATTCAACGCAGTTAAGATTATCTTCTTACCTATTATCATCCTCTCTGGCAACCTGAATTTCCCTCTATTTGACAAATCATTTTCTCTTTCGAATGAAGAGATTGTTTGGCAGGAGGACCATGTAGTAGATGCTCCAGAATCCTACACGTACTACGATGCTTCCCAATTTGATATCATTGGAAAAGTGCCTAACACCCACACCTATGCCAGATTACCAGAAAAAGCAAGGGAGGTGGTCAGACAACCTGTTTGGAGCTTATCCAGAAGTACGGCGGGTCTTGCCATTCGATTTACTTCGAATACGACAACTGTTCGCGTCCGGTGGACATTGCTTAGAAATCCTACGATGGCAAATATGACACCTATTGGTAGTAAGGGATTGGACTTATACATTTATAAAAACAATAGATGGCAATTTGCCGGTGTTGCCAGTCCCCAGGATTCAATCCATAATGAAGCTACGATCATTAGCGGCATGGCAGGAGAAGATCGGGAATATCTGCTAAACCTGCCACTCTACGATGGAATAGTATCGCTGGAAATTGGGATTGACGAAAATGCCACTATTTCAAAGTCTGATACAGACATAATTGATCGAAATCATCCTATTATTTTTTATGGGACCAGTATTACACAAGGTGCCTCGGCGTCCCGACCCGGTCTCAGTTATGCTGCATTAATCGAAAGAAATCTGAATAAAGAAGTAATCAACCTGGGCTTTAGTGGCAACGGCAGGTTTGAAAAGGAGGTAGCAACGCATTTCATGCCAGCAGATCCGTCATTAATTATCCTGGACTGCACACCGAATTCGGCTGCAGATACCATCCGCGAAAACCTTCCCGAGCTCCTGAAATATATTCGGTCAGTAAATAAAAAAGTCCCGATCATGCTGGTCGAAACAATCATCAGGGACTATGCTCATTTTAAAAAAGATGATCCCGAGACCTTTGGCACATTTGGTTACTTAGACCACCAGAATAATACACTACACGATATCTACGAAGACTTTCACAAGGGTGATATGAACCTACATTTCCTAGATAGTGAAGACCTCATTGGACATGATAATGAAGCTACTATTGACGGTACGCATTTCAATGACCTGGGTAACTACCGGGCATATGAAATTTTGACCCGGGAGATTCGTGCGGTCCTTAAAATGTAGAATTCGTTCAAGAGACATGTAGTCTGCATCCCCTCCTGGAGAGAACAATTTCTGAAAGAATTGACTGCTATGCATTCGAAATACGGCATGGTGTATGCATTCAAACTGTTATAGCATCGGTCGAAACGATATAGTCTCAACCATGGGCCTAGCTGCGATCGATTCATGCATATACCAGCCAAGTTCTACTCTGATCAACTGTAATACCAAATGAATTTAAAATCAGAAAGTTAAACATTTTACTTATTATAATATGAGATTCCTTCTGACTCCTATTCTGTGCTTCCTAATCTCTACATTACTCATAGCCCAGCGTTCTAATGACATTAAACAGGCCATTATCAGCCAGGCACACTTCTCTGAGAGTGGCGACCTGACGATTTCCTGGAAGGCAAAAGCTGGAGTTGATAGCTATCGTGTCAGTTATCGAACAGATCTTGAATCCTCCGCATGGATCATAGCTCAATCGGAAGTTACAGACACCTTTTACACCTTCCCTGAGATTTACACTGAGCCTGTCGAGGTACTGATTGAGACCATTGGGGGTGACTATGCCACCGGGTACATTCTGGCAGGTAATGAATACTTTATTGCAGACCAGCAAGAGCATATGCTAATCCTCGTCATGGATTCTATATATAATGCATTGGAACCTCTCATTGAAATATACCGAAATGTTCTTTCTAGAGAGATGATTAGTACAGAGCTTCGGGTAATTGGACCAGAAATGACTGTGCCAGATGTAAAGGAACAGGTTTTGGAGACAAACGCATCCTCGCCTCTTTCCTATCTATTACTGTTGGGGCACATCCCCGTACCTTATGCAGGAAATTACGCAGTTGATGGCCATGACAATCACAAGGGGGCCTGGGTTGCCGATGCTTATTATGGAGACATCGACGGCAATTGGACGGATGTTTCCATTAATAATACAGATGCCAGCCGCGATGCAAATAAAAATATTCCCGGTGATGGAAAATTTGATCAGACTTCCATTCCCTCGACTATAGAAATTGCGGTCGGGAGAGTAGATTTTTCTAACCTGCCAAAACTGAATGAATCCGAGGTTGAACTTACCCGCCGATATTTCCAGCGCAATATTGACTATCGAATGGGAAAAATTAAAGTGGCAAATAGAGCTATTATTGATAATAATTTTAATCTGGCCGAAGGATTTGCGCAGGGAGCCATTAAGTCCTTTCACACTTTTCTGGAACCCGATAGCATAAATTATGACGACTTTAAACAGTGTACTTCAAAGGACTATTTATTTGCCTTTGGCGCCGGGGGAGGTAGCTATCAAAGTGCCGGAGGGATCATATCCACTAATGATCTGATCACCGATAGTATTCAATCCATATTTACGACAATCTTCGGATCATACTTTGGAGATTGGGACAGCCAAAACAATTTATTGAGAGCCTCGCTGGCCCGGGGTACATCTCTGATCAATGCCTGGAGTGGACGTCCCATTTGGTATTTCCATCATATGGTGATGGGAAAACCTGTGGGTCAGGTACTTCTCAATACCATTAATAATAACGGCAATTATTATAGTCAATTTGGAAAATTCCTTTCCAGCGTAAGTTTATTGGGAGATCCTTCACTAAAAATGTACTATCATAATCCCGTCTCAGATGTAGAGGTGGTGGGCCGTGAGCTTACCTGGAATGATTCTCCCGATGCAACGGTTGATGCCTACACGATTTATGCGCGTCAGGAAGATTATTCCTGGACATTAATTGGGGGTGGGCCCATCGAGCAAACTAGTTTGGATCTGTCGATCCTTGAGCAAGATGCTACGGCCTTCATGGTGCGCCCGGTGTCCTATATTCAATCAAGATCTGGCTCATATTATAATGAAGGAATTGGTACTGAGGTCGAAATTCTGGTCACTAATACAGAGGAGCACGCTGTGCAAAGGACCATCTATCCCAATCCAGCCTCTGAATTTATACGGATAGATTCGAAGAAGCCCTTAGGACTAATTCGCATCGCGGACATATATGGTCGAATGGCACTTGAAACATCTGGCAATAATGAAATCAACATTTCGCAGTTGGTACCAGGTCAATATGTACTTTTAGTGGAAGATCAAACCATACCCTTTATCAAACAATAGAACGACTATTACCTATACTTAACCTTAAAATCCAGCCGTCTTCCGGTAAAATAAAGTTACTAGCGGGATTGTGATTCTGCCACTTCCAAATAAACCTGTCCCTGAAGAAGTCAGTTAATAAATCTATTTTGAACTTAAGATGGGATTACGTATCATCGTAAATCCTTCCAGGCTTATAGTCTAGTAATCTTAAATGAGGCTTTTGTTATAAGTGTTCCATACCTGCATTTCCGTACGCAGAAATAAATCTGCTATGATAAATACACTACCCAAACTCCAAAAAACTGAGAAATGTACAACTTATCACAGGACATTGAACATCACTACCACAAGTCAAATCTATTCGAAGACATTGTTAATCGATTAAAAGATC
>JAUILM010000226.1 GCA_030432855.1 Bacteroidia bacterium | reverse complement strand
CGATGGAACCACCGGCCAACTCCTTTATCAAAAGTGCCGCTCGCTTGAGCGCTGTGACACATATGTTTGGGTCACTGCCTTTTTCAAACGTCCTGGCAGCATCCGTATACAAAAGGTGACGGGTACTGGTCCTCCTCACCCATAGTGCATCAAAATGTGCTGACTCAAGGAAAATGTCGGTCGTACTTTCCTTAACACCCGAATTAATCCCGCCAAACACACCCGCAATGCACATACCCTGATCTGCTCCGTCACAGATCATTAAATCATCAGCAGAGAGCTTTCGATCCTCCTCATCGAGCGACTTAAAATTAGTACCCGATGGGAGTGTCTTTACACGTACCTCTTGCTGTGTGATTTGACTGTAGTCAAAGGCATGCAACGGTTGTCCCATCTCGTGCAGGACAAAATTTGTGATATCGACTACATTGTTAATCGGGCGCACGCCGATAGACAGCAGGCGTGATTTAAGCCATTCGGGTGACTCGCCAATGCGAACTCCCTTGATACAAACTCCGGCGTATCGGGGACAGGCTTCTTCATTCTCTACTGTCACTTTTATAGGCATGACCGGGTTGTCAACTTTCCAGTCGTCGTGTGAGGGTCTTTGGACTATCCCGTCGTGACCATAATTGATCTTCAATGCAGCCGCCAGATCAAGAGCCACACCCAGATGAGAGGTCGCATCTGACCGATTTGGAGTAAGACCGATTTCAAAAACCGTATCCGCCTGTATGCCTAATTGCTCCCTTGCCGTGGTGCCAACTTTGGCAGATTCGTCTAGCACAATAATCCCTGAATGGTCATCTCCCAGATGTAGTTCATCCTCAGCACAAATCATCCCCTCCGATACTTCACCTCTGATCTTGCCTTTCTTGATCTTCCATGGAGTGCCTTCCTTGTCGTACAGGCTGGTTCCTACAGTTGCGACCAGTACTTTCTGACCTTTGGCTACGTTTGGGGCCCCGCAAACGACCTGTAGTAGATTGTCGGTCCCTACATCCACTTTAGTCAGTGAGAGACGATCAGCGTTCGGATGTGGACCACATTCGATCACCTCGCCGACCACCACACCTTCCAGACCACCAGGGACGGGATAGGTGGTCTCAAACCCTTCGACTTCCAGACCAATTTCCGTTAAGATTTCAGCTAGTTTTTCAGGCGTTAGATTCAAGTCTATATAAGACTTCAACCACTGCAATGATATTTTCATCGATAATCTTCTTTAAAAAGCGACGCAAAGATAGAAAACACATGATGTCCCCGGGTGGAGATAATTGATTACTCGGCCAAGGGAAGTTCCATAGCCTGCACTACTTCCATTTCTGAGCCATTTTCCAATGTCAGGAAGGCAACAATTTGGCAGTTTGTGTCAACCCACCATCCATTTTCGGCAGGCAACGTAAAAGAATACTCCCTTTCGAGGGGTTGAAACTCCAGGGGGTCTGTGCCGAGAACATCTCCGGATGGGCTGGACAGTGCTATCCTAAGAACATTCTTATGTACATAGTCTGCTACTTTTCCGGTAGAAGCTGCGCGGTCCGCCTGAGGGTCCACGATCTTATCCTCCTTGATAAGCACACTCAATTTTAGAATGCCTTCTAAATTCTGCAAAGGCAACGCTCTAAACACTGCCAGGAGTGAGCGGCTGGCTGGCTCATAGGACACATTGCCAGAAATTGTCACGCTATTTTCCTCTTCGAGAGCTTCACTTATCAGACTACTCCATCGTGTGGAAAAAGACTGATAGAACTGACCATCGCGCTTGCGATTGATCACTGCCGAAGGGTAGCCAATGGGATTCCCAAGAATCTGCAACAGTTCGTCCCCCATCTGCGTGGTGAAATCATATTTGCTATCCTCATATTGAAAGGCGAAATCACCTGCATGTACGGTCACGATTACAATCTGGTCGCCGTAAATACTCTTAAGATTGTCCAACTCCTGAGTTCCCTGTGGGCAATTGGGACATAGCGCACCGGAAAACTCCTCAACCAGGATGGTCCTGTCTCCTGTAGAAGGCTGGATCAGCTCATACTGAGGTTGATTTTCATTGCAGGCTGTCATGACTATGCAAATACCTGCCAAAAAAGTATATATCGATCTGATCATCATTCTTAGAATGTAGAAGTAAGTCCAAATTTTACACCACTAAACGCAGGTTCCAACCGGCATATGCCACCTGCACAAACGACTCCTTCCACCTGTTTAACGTAGCTGAGACTAAATCTGTTTGCTCCCCGAATATGGGTCACATCCACCCGGGGATAGTGGATATCACTCGTCTTTTCCGGTGCTGCATTGTACATATCCGAAATTGAGAATGACCATTTTGGGGCCATGTTATATTCCAAGAGGAGAAAAGCCCAGCTTCCAAAGTCCTGCTGAGAAAACATATACTGCCCTTCCACACGTAGAGATTTTCGCCCGGGCAGTCTTTTTGAATACTCAAAATAAGGTATCCATGTCTCTACCATGGGAACCCCTGATTTGCCTTCAAATACCGCCTGATTGTACCGTTGAGATTGCAATCCCAGGATCACCTGATATTCCCGACCTTGCTTAAACGTAAGCTCAGTATCAAATTCTCGATACAGAACTCGGCCACTTAAATTCTCGATGTATGAGAAATACTGCACCCACTTTAGCTTTTTCGAAAGTGCCAGTCTCACCTCAGCCTGAATTGCCTGCTCGGATAGCTCCTGGGTTGCAGGAATGTATCTTGATTTCAATCGAAACGAATTGATCCGGGACATAGGTGGGATGAAGTTGACCAAACCCCGATTGAGGGAAGCAAATGGCGACGCTCTAAAGGTGAAGTTCTCTGTCCTCTTATATTCTGCACTGATACCCAATCCCTTGGATCCATAGCTCAGAGAGGTGTAAAGAATGTTCCCATCTTCATTTCGGAACTTCCCGAGGGTGGTCTCACCAGAATACAAAAGACGGGAAGCATCGGGATCAAAGTACACATCCTGAGTCTTAAATGCAGACTCTATATACCATGATAGCGGACCTACAGAGAGCGTATTGTAAAACGTAAACGCGTAGGTATTGTAAAAAAGCCCAATCGAATCTACCGGTGTATAGGTATTCACAGAATTGATCAATTGATCCACCTGATTATCTGACCAGGTCCTACCAACGATAGCACCTCCCGGCACCAGGGAAAATTGTGCTTCAGATCCGAAAGGAACATACCCTTCAACTGACAATCCCTTCATATTGCTTTCATAGCGATCAAACAAATTCTTCTGCTTTCCTGCCAATGCCTTAATTTGCCACCGATCTGAGAGATTATATGCAATGGATATACCCACTAAAGCATTATCGATAAGAAGAGGCCTTTGCTCATAGGACCGGAATATGACACCGGATCCAAATTGATCATAGATATATCCTACCTGGAAGGTAAAGTCCTCAATTTGCTTCCTCACATACCATTTACCCAAGCCCTGGTCACTATACGAACCCGTTGGGTTCAGCAGATTGCTATTAGTAAACATATCTGCCCGAATTCCCAGATCAAATCCCTTATACTGATAGCTTAAGTCTAACCAAACATCGGATCCAAATAGCTGGTGATCGTATTGAGGTGTGTTAGTGGCACCAATGGCTGCATCCTCGTCAAAGAAGTTGGCATTAATCTGAAGCTGTCCCGAAAACTGCCCCTGATCCTGTGCCAAAACTGATGCGTCAACAAGAATTATGAGTAAAAAGCCAAGAAAATACGGAAAGTGTCTTCCCATAGAATTTTGATGGTTACTATGCTGTTAAAAACTTGAAATAGATAACTTTACGCTCTTATTTGGTGTAGTTTTAGCAAAAATCACACCCAATGCCGGGTAGAGTTTTGATCACATCAAATTAAAGAAGGTTAAAGATAATGCTATGGTCAAGAATACTAGATTCCTGATATTCCCAATTCTTGTCTTTATTACGACGATTGTGTATTCTCAAAACACACTTCCCTCTACTGAAGTAAAGACTCTCGATGGTCAGATGGTGAATCTGGCAGATATTGCCAATGAGAAACAGTTTACAATCCTCAGCTTTTGGGCCACCTGGTGCTCACCCTGTAAGAAAGAACTGGATGCTATAGCAGAAATTTATGATGATTGGCTGGATAGCTATGATATGCAATTGGTAGCGATCTCCGTGGACGATGCCCGGGCTTTAGCTAAGGTAAAGCCTATGGTAGCTGAAAAGGGTTGGCCTTACTTGATTCTGACCGATGCCAATCAATCTTTGATGAGAGACCTTCATTTCCAATCTGTTCCTTATACTGTCCTTTTAAAGGATGGTGAGATCATCTATACGCACAATGGCTACTTACCGGGTGACGAAGACGAACTCGAAGCTAAGATGGCTGCTGCTCAATAGGACTTCCACCAAAAGAAAAAGCTCCGAAATTCTTTCAACTTCGGAGCTTTACATCTAAGTGTGTGTTACGTTAAAGCCTCAATTTTAACTTAAGTATCAAAATCTTTGAAAAAGGGATCACAATTTTGATGATGTAAAGATAAGTACACCATCTCCTCCATAAAACCCCATGTTGATGGGGCCCCATTTTTACACCTGCCACCGTACTCACTTCCACCAAAAGAAAAAGCTCCGAAATTATTCCAACTTCGGAGCTTTACATCTGAGTGTGTGTTACGTTAAAGCCTCAATTTTAACTAAGTATCAAAATCTTTAAAAGGGATCACAATTTTGATGATATAAAGATAAGTACACCATCTCCTCCATAAAACCCCATGTTGATGGGGCTCCATTTTTACACCTGCCACCGTACTCAGTTGCACCAAAAGAAAAAGCTCCGAAATTCTTCCAACTTCGGAGCTTTACATCTAAGTGTGTGTTACGTTAAAGCCTCAATTTAACTTAAGTATCAAAATCTTTGAAAAAGGGATCACAATTTTGATAGTATAAAGATAAGTACACCATCTCCTCCATAAAACCCCATGTTGATGGGGCCCCATTTTTACACCGCCACCGTACTCACTTGCACCAAAAGAAAAAGCTCCGAAATTCTTCCAACTTCGGAGCTTTACATCTAAGTGTGTGTGTTACGTTAAAGCCTCAATTTTAACCTAAGTATCAAAATCTTCTAAAAGAATCACAATTTTGATAATGTAAAGATAAGTGCACTTTCTCCGTCATGAAACCCCATGTTGATGGGGTGATATCAGGACAACTTTAAGAAATGTTAAGAGAAGGCTGTAATATTATTAACAACACAGGAGTCTAGATATCGCCTTCTACTGAAAGCTTGATTAACTCTGCCTTACTGTTTATCTGAAGCTTCTTATAGATCTTTTTAATATGATCTCTCACGGTTTCAATGGAGATGATATACTTGTCTGCGATCATTTTATAGCTAAGTCCCTCAACCAGTCCTGCAACGATCTGCTGTTGTCTGGGTGTAAGGAGTTCTTTTTTACTATGTCCAGAGGGTGAGAAATACTTGACCACTTTGCGTGCGATAGATGGTGACATGTAAGAGCCACCCTGATTCACCACAGTGATTGCCTCCAGGATCTGTGATAAGGAGGACCGCTTAGAAAGGTAGGAGCAGGCTCCTGCACAAAGCGCTTTAAAAATAGTTTCTGATTCCTCATATGTGGTAAGCATTACTATATCTGAATCAGCAACAATCTTCTTAATGATCCGAATACCCTCCAGCCCCGACATGCCGGGCAGACCTATGTCCAACAAAATTACATCGGGTGCCTTATTGCTTCCATCACTGTACAGCTGTTGAAAAGCTTCAAGCGAATTTACCTGACATACTACCTCGATGTTGTTCTGTCCTTCGAAAAAAGTAACCAAACTTTCCCGTACGATAGGTTCATCTTCTATAATACCGACCGCAATGCTATTCATGATCAAAATTTAGCTATTAAGTTACCAAATACCCCACTATCACACAAAGGCTTTCATTTCCAAAGCCACTCTAAATCCATTCTCTTTATTAATAGATAACGAGGCTTTAATGTTTTCAGCACGCATCTGCATATTTTTAAGTCCTGCTCCATGCAAACTGGAAGACTGCTTCTGATATCCATTCAGTGAGGTACCATTGTCTCTAATTTCCATTTTGATGACCGACCCTTCCTTTGTGAATGTCACATCTGCCTGAGTTGCATTTGAGTGCTTCGCGACATTGGTGATTGCTTCCTTAAAGATTAGATAGAGGTTTTGTCTAACCTGGACGGGTATTCGTTTTTCGAGATTTATACCCTTGGTATGAAAGTAGCAGGTAATGGCTCTCGGAAAAAGAATCTCTGCGGCATATTCCTTCATGCGGGTGAGTAAATCTTCAAACCGGTCTTTTCGTGCATCAGTAGCCCAAATCACATCCCGCATTTGTGCCATGGCATTTCGACTCATATCACTGATCCTTTTGAGCTTGGGCTTGTCTGCTTCACTGGCAGAAAACTCGAGTAATTCTGTCTGCATGGCAAGGCCGGAAAGGAGTCCCCCGACATCATCGTGTAGATCACTGGAAATCTTCGTCCTGAATCGCTCCATATTAATGGCCTGCTGAAGTTGTATACGATGGAAGACATATACGATAAAGGAAAGCAATGCGACACATAGCAGAAGAAACCAACTCTTCTTGTAGAAGAACTCTTCTACTTTAATTGGCAGCTCAAATAACTGACTACTTAAGTTAAGATTACGGTCTCTACCCCGTATTTGTAGTGTATAGTTGCCGGATGCCAGATTATTAAATCTCAAAGTGTTTTGGGTAGTACTTTGATTCCACTCTTCATCCAATCCCACCAGTCGGTATTCAAATTGATTGAGACTGGGATAGGTGAAATCCGCCAATGCAAAAGTACATTCGAAGTACCGGTTTGAGGCTGGTAATCTCACTTGCCCCACATTGATGACATCGCGCACCTTTCTTACGATGCTTCCCACCTCCCGGTCGTAATAGGACATGGATGAGATTAGGATTGGTGCATCGAGATTTCGCTCCAGCATTTCGTTGGGGTGAAAAAACTCCACTCCGTTTCTACCTCCAAAGTACAGACCTCCTTCATGATCCTGATACGCAGAAAACCGGTTGAAAGAACGCTGTGTCAATCCATCATCCACACTAAAGTTGCGAAAAGTCCGCAGGGTATCATTGAAATAGGACAAACCACTAAATGTGCTAAACCAAAAATTGCCGTTTTCATCCTCCAGGATGCTGCGAATATCATTATCCACCAGTCCATCTCTGGTGTCATAAAAGCGAAACTCCCGGGTTTCTATATCGTACACATTAACTCCGGCATCTGTACCAATCCAAAGATTTCCATTTAGATCCTCATGCAGGCACTGTATGTTTCTGCTCGTGAGTCCAAAGTATTCTTCCGTCTCTTCGTCAATATCTGTCCTGGCATCATTCTTCAAGTCTATCTCTATCACACCATTGTCAGAAGTACCGATCCAGATTCTTTCCTCGCCCATCTCCAAACAGGTGACGACTTCATTTTCCACGGGGTTAAGTCCATCTGCGGTAAAGTAATGGCTAAAACTCGGTTGCTTGGGATCAAAAGATGACAGAAAAGTGGGACCGTCCTCAGCCGTCGAAAGCATATATATCAGTTGATCTGCCCCCATGGCAAATGTGATGATGTTTCGATGAGGCAGTAGATAAGATTCAAAGGTAGAATCCACCAGATCGTATTTGATCAATTCACCACCGTACTTGCGACTGTGTCGAACACCCCAAATGTACCCACTGGTATCATAAACCAAATTGGAAGCAGAAGAAGTATACTGTAGGGATGGATCATACCTAAAGTCGAGGGGAATGGTGGTGGTGGAGTCGGAGCTAGGGTGTAATCTATACCACTCCAGACCGGCTCCAGCCACATAGATAGTTCCGTCAGGAGTTCCTGTGATACCTCTCATCTCATCAGACTGATCCTGTAGATAAGTCTTCACCTGCTTTTTACTCTGAATCACACGTCGGAGACCGTTGGTAGTACCTACCAGTAGCAGTCGCTCAAAATCATTGCTGGCAATGTCATTTATACGGTAATTGATATCATCCAAAGCATCAAAAGGTCGGACGAGGTCGTCAGCTTTGATAAGGTAGAATGCAGGTGCTTGCTCGTCCTTATTTACACAAACAATGACATTGCCTATCTTATCATTCCAGACGGCGTCTATATGTGCCTCGTCTTCAGTGATAGAAAATGGTGTAAATGTGGCTGCTGCTTCATTATATTCAAACAGACCGGGTGCATCTGTAAAAC
>JAUILM010000225.1 GCA_030432855.1 Bacteroidia bacterium | reverse complement strand
TTCAAACGTGATATAGGGATTCTCCAGATCTACCCAATACCCCATCTTGCGGGTTAGATCATCCCATAGATCCTTATAGCGCATCACTGTCTTTCGACACTGTGCATTATACTCATCTACAGAGATCTTCTTTCCAATATCTTCCTTGGTAATGCCCAGCTCTTTTTCGACAGCAAGCTCGATGGGGAGACCATGTGTATCCCAACCACCTTTTCGCAAAACTTTTTTGCCCTGCATCGTGTGAAACCGACAAAACAGATCCTTCACCGTTCGAGCCATCACATGATGAATACCGGGCTTACCATTGGCAGAAGGGGGGCCTTCATAAAAGACAAAAGACTCTTTTCTGGAAGGATCCTCAATACTCTTTTCAAAGATGGATTGATCCGTCCAAAACTTGTTGATCTCCTGATCGATCTGTGGTAGATCGAGTTGTTTAAATGTCCTGTACGTCATCTTAAACCAATGGTTTTTTAACTGTTACCCAGTCGTAAATTCATGCTTGTTGTCAAAAAAAAGGATCGCAAAGATAGGGATACTGTAAGTATAAATCTTAAGCTAGTTCTCAAGAAAAACAGGTGTGGATTGTATCTATCTAGAAAAGAAGTCGAAATGGATTCCTTTGGTAAGGAAAAGGATGGTGCAATACACGGACATGTAACAGCTAAAAAATGGCCCAAAATCTTGATTTGGGGCAAAAAAAAGACCGGCTCTTTTTTCCCCCTATGTAAGAACCGGTCCAGACCATGAGATAATTGACGTGTGCTTCTTTAAATCGTAATAGTACTTTGACTATTATTATTCATTTAAAGCTTTCGAGAACAATTAATGCACATTCAATGCCAAACTCTCATTTTATAGAAAAAAATTTAAATAAATTTTATCAACTATTCTTAAATCCTTGATTTATAGTTAATTATCTATTATAATTATTTTACATATCAAATGTAGGCTCTTTTTTCTTACAATCCAAGCAATCACATGAAAAAATTTTCACAATAGTTAATTACCCTTATTTGGGGACTACAATGAGCTGATTAGAATGTCAGGAGAAATGGGACAAAACCGACAATTTGTCAGGATTCTGGTGGGTGGCATGTGCTTTGACCATAGGGTTATTGCAGTTAATTCTCAATCGAAAATTTATAGATGATGGAAAAAGGATCTATTTCAGTTCAAACGCAGAACATCTTTCCTATTATAAAGAAGTTTCTCTACGCTGATCACGATATCTTTCTGAGAGAACTTATCTCAAATGCCGTGGATGCCTCTCAAAAGATCAAGACACTTGCTAACAAGGGAGTAGTCAAATCAGAGATCGGAGACTTACAGATCGATATTATCCTGGACAAGGAAGCAAAGACATTGACCATTAGCGATCGGGGTATTGGTATGTCAGAGGAAGAAGTGAAGAAGTACCTCAATCAGGTGGCTTTTTCAAGTGCTGAGGAATTTGTCGAAAAGTACAAAGCGGACAACACTATTATTGGTCACTTCGGACTGGGTTTTTACTCTGCCTTTATGGTGAGTGATGAGGTGGAGGTTATTTCAAAGTCGTATCGCCGAAATGAAAAATCTGTACACTGGCGATGTGATGGTGAGCCTGAGTATAGTATTGAATATGCCGATAAGAAAAGTCGCGGTACCGATGTCATCTTACATATCAATGAGGAGAGTGCTGAGTTTCTGGAAGAAAGCAGGATCCAGTCATTGCTTGATAAGTATTGTCGATTCTTGCCCATACCTATCAAGTTTGGGACAAAGACGGAGACTACTTATGAAGGAGAGGGGGAAGATGCCAAGGAGGTAAAGACTGAGGTCGACAACATTATAAATAATCCAGAACCCGCGTGGAAGAAATCACCACGGAGTCTTAAAGATGAAGATTATAAATCCTTCTATGAAGAGCTGTATCCATTTAGTCAGGCGCCTCTGTTCTGGATTCACCTCAATATTGATTTTCCATTCAATCTGACGGGTATTCTGTATTTCCCCAAGCTGAGTCAGAACTTTGAAATTCAGAAGAACAAGATTCAGCTTTATAGTAACCAGGTGTATGTGACAGACGATGTGAAGGATATCGTACCTGAGTTTCTTACACTGATGCATGGGGTGATTGACTCTCCGGACATACCTCTCAATGTGTCCAGGTCATATCTGCAAAGTGATCACAACGTAAAGAAGATCACCTCCTACATTACCAAGAAAGTGGCAGAAAAACTTCAATCACTCTTTAAGAAAGATCGAGAATCTTTCGAGTCCAAGTGGGATGAAGTAGCTCCCATCGTGAAATATGGTATGATCACTGATGAGAAATTTTTTGACAGAGCTCGAAAATTTGCCCTGCTGAAAAATACCGAAGGCAAGTACTTCACGATCGATGAGTATGTCGAGCAAATCAAACCCAACCAGACGGACAAGCACGATAAGGTGGTTATGATTTATGCCAATCAAAAAGATCAACAAGACACGTTTGTCAGTGCAGCAAAAAATCGGGGGTACGATGTACTGCTGTTAGACCATGTGCTGGACAATCACTTCATACAGCATCTTGAGCAAAAGGTGGATAATACATTATTTGTCAGAGTGGATAGCGACACCACGGACAACCTGATCCAGACTGATGAAACCGTCGAATCCGTACTGTCTGAAAAGGATCAGGAAAAAGTCAAGGCACTTTTCGAAGAGGTACTGAAAGAAAGTAAATCCAGTATTCAGCTAAAACCCTTGAGTCAGGATGATCACCCTGTGATGATTACCAAGCCTGAGTTTATGAGGAGGATGCAGGATATGCAGCGACTGCAGGGTGGCATGGGCAGCATGGGAATGCCGGATATGCATAACCTGGTAGTGAATACCAATCATCCGTTGATCGTGGACAAGCTCTTGAAGATGCGCAGTGAAGACAAGAAGTCGGACTTTATCAAGTACCTGTATGATCTTGCCCGACTCAATCAGCAGATGCTGAGCGGTAGTGAATTGACCGCTTTCATCAACCGAAGTTTATCTTTTGTAAGCTAGAAATATTAGAAAAAACAGACAATTGAAAGTCCTGTTGGAATGCTCCGGCAGGATTTTTTTTATCAATTTAACCCTCCTGCACCCGGCTGAAAGGTCTGAATAATGTGCTCAAGATAGAGCATTTGATTGCGCTTCTTTTCACCTGGCGCCAGCACGAATCCATCGACAAAAAATAACTGGTTGTTCTTTTCGTCAAGTATCAGATAGGCCAGGAACGGACCTCCCAGAAAATCCTTATGCATTTCCCAGATACCCCGCGCCTCCATAGCATAGGTGTTGCCAATCTTGCTGGATTGTGTAAATACCGGCAAGTCACTGCTATTAGTACGCATATAAGATCCTTCTATCGTGGTGCTTATATATCGTTTGCCCAGAGTATCCTGGAGTGCAATAATATGCTCTTTGGTAAACTGATCCTGACTGGTATATGGCAATTTGTGCACCAGGATGTTGGAGGTTGTCAATTCGTTTTCCCGTATCAACCACAGAGATTCTTCCTCTTCAATCACCAGTCTATAATCACCGGGTACTTTGATGTAGCATCCCAGTCTTTGCAAAGCATTAATGGCTTCATTGTTTTCGCCTGCCAAATAGACTGATGACTCAATCTGATCTTTGTAATGGTTGTGTATCACTTTGGCGACCGTGGGAAACTTATCCACCACTTCTTGTTTAAGGTTTTCCATTCCATTGGCAAACAAGTAGACGATCACCTGATTGGTAGCCCAGCGATCATGCCCCATACTCGTGGTGAAGCTGGCATCTTCGCGGGCCTTTCGTATGCGCTCCTGACCAAGATCTTCCATCATCATACGAGTGGTGGGCGAAGATTGGTCAGAGATATCAGCTATGACCAGATAAGCTTTAAGTTCTTTTCGGGTGGGTTCACCTTCAAGTTGTTCGGGTGTAAAATGTTTTAAGTCAAAGAGTGGCTCTGGTTGAGGCAAGATAGGAAAAGCCGATCCATAGTAGAAACTCAGGCTATCTCCAATATCACCTCCCCAAAGATCATTGTCAGCAATCACTGTCACCTGGTTGAGCGAGCCTACCGCATAGGGAGTGGGCTCCAGCCGTTGCCTCGCTTCTTCCGTGCAGGCAGTCATCTGAAACATAGCTGCGAAGGCTACCAGTATATATAAAATGTTTTTACTCATAATTATTCACTTACCTCGTAAGATGTTGAAGTACATGCCTTTGGTGTATAGATGATATGCATACCGGTAGATTGACACTCTACCCGATAAATATAGCAATAACCCCCATCACCGCATACGGAGATAGTTCTAAGAAGGAAACCTTGTAAAACTTAGAATAGTTTCTCGATAATCTGATCTTCCGAGATGCCTTCTGCTTCAGCCTTGTAGTTTCGCACCACCCTGTGACGCAAGACATACTTGGCAATCTGCTGGATGTCTTCGATGTCAGGAGAATACTTCCCGTTGATTGCTGCGTGACATTTAGCGCCCAGTACAAGGTACTGTGAAGCACGAGGTCCCGCCCCCCAGGTAATATATTTTTGCACTACTTCAGGGGCCATTTTCGAAACAGGACGTGTCTTGTTGACCAGTTCCACGGCATATTCCAGAACCTTATCAGCGATGGGAATTTTACGCACCAGGTGTTGGAAAAACTGTATCTGCTCGGCAGTCAGTATGTTCCCCAGCTCAGCCTTATAATTGGATGTAGTCTCCTTCACTACTCGGATTTCATCTTCGTAGGTAGGATAGGTCAGTGGTATATTAAACATGAATCGATCCAACTGGGCCTCAGGCAAGGGATACGTTCCTTCCTGCTCGATGGGGTTTTGTGTGGCAAGTACAAAAAATGGTTTGGGCAAATCATGTCGTAAGCCGGATACGGTCACAGATCGCTCCTGCATCGCTTCCAGCAATGCTGCCTGCGTCTTGGGAGGCGTCCTGTTGATCTCATCTGCCAACACGATATTGGAAAACAGAGGTCCTTTGTTGAACTTAAAATGACGATCCTCGTCCAGTATCTCTGAGCCCGTGATATCGGAAGGCATAAGGTCAGGTGTAAACTGAATACGTTTGAACTCCAGATCCAATACATCAGCGATTGTACTTACCAGTAGCGTTTTTGCCAGACCAGGCACACCTACCAGCAGACTGTGACCATTACTAAATAGAGAAATCAATACGGACTTGACGACATCGTGTTGTCCTACGATGACTTTTCCAATTTCACTCCTTAAATCCAGGTAGGCCTTTGCCAGGGCATCTACCGCTTCTACATCTGTCTTGTAAGACGACTCAACTGTTGACATATGATAATGTGACTAGGGGATTGATTGTAAAATGATTAGTTAAAATTATAAAAATACAATAACCAAACGGTGATAACGACCAATTGTTTTATGTGGTATCGTGCTTGTGACGAATCAGGGGCAGGGCCACTCATACTCTGATAGCTCTGGCAGACTTTCCTTGAGTGAGTAGTGCCACCACTCGGTGCGGATACCCTGAAAACCATGTGATTCCATGATTGCCTTTAGAAATTGACGATTCTCCAGTACTTCTTCAGCTAGATCAGTGTAGGTGTGATGTGCTTCAGGGCCGAAGTAATCGTACTCGGTGCCCATCTCCAACTCCATACCCTGGTCATCCACGATGGTAAGGTCCACAGCGATCCCACGATTATGCATGCTCCCTTTGTCGGGTCGAGCTACATAATTGATGTCGGGTACTTTTTCCCACAGTCTTCTTTGCACGGGTAAAGGACGATAGCAATCAAATAACTTAAGGTGCAGGCCCTGCTTTTGGAGTTCATCCTGGACAGCCAGTAGGGCGGTTGCTGCATGCTCCCGGAGGAGGCAGCGTGCGCATTCATACATCACTTCACCGACAAAATTGTCCGTTGTGGCATACCGGATGTCAACTTCTACATTCGGAATATATACACCGATATCAATCCAGTCTTCTGGCAAACGGTCAGGAGCATCGGTTATGGTATCGGGCTTTGCTTCCTGAACCACTTCTGCTGTGTCGGTCGTTTCAGTTTCGGAAGTAGCCGGTCCCTGTTGACAACTTACCCAAAGCGAACAAAATACTAGTACTAGCGATAATCTCATGCCTGCACCTTTTCTAAGAATTGATCCTCGGTCATGATTTCGACGGTACCCAATGCTTCGGCCTTTTTCAGTTTTGAACCAGCCTTTTCACCCACCACCAGAATGTTGAGGTTAGAGCTCACAGCACTTATATTCCTGGCACCCTGCTTTTCTGCAAGTTCCTGTGCTTCTTTTCGCTTCAGTTTATGTAACGTACCGGTAAAGAGAATAGTCTTTCCTGCGAAGGGTGCATCCTCCACGACTTCCAGCGGCTTATCCTCGCTCGTCTGGCGCATATTGACTCCCAAAGCCTCCATGTCTTCCAACATGGCAATGTTTCGTTCGTCAGCAAAATAATTGACGACATTCTCTGCCAGCACCGGACCAATGTCCTTAATAGCTGTCAATTGTTCTATTGTCCAGTGTCGTAGATCGAGGACGTGGTCGATATGTTCTGCCAAAATCTTGGAAGCTCGCTGGCCCAGGTGATGTATACTCAGACTATGCAATAGCCTGTGAATGGGATTTTTCTTCGCCTTATCTATGGAAGACTTCAACTTAGTGGCAGATTTGACACCAAAGCCTTCCAGTTGCGCCACTTTTTCGTAGTCCAAACGGTATATATCAGCCATGGATCGGATCCAGCCTTCATCTGAAAATCGCTCGACGATGGACTTACCAAATCCGTCAATATTCATAGCGCTTTTCGAGACGTGAAAAATAATCCGTTGAAGGTCCTGTGCCCCACATGTACAATTGGGACATCGCCAGGCCGCCTCAGAAGGCACCCGCACCAGGGGTATTTGTGCTGTCTCATTGATGGGGCAGTATCGTGGAAACTCGATCGGAACTTCGTCTCCTGTTCTCAAATCTTCCAGCGCTTTGACAATATATGGAATCACATCTCCGGCACGCTCTACGATCACGTAATCGTTGATGCGGAGATCTTTACTGGTGATGAAGTCTTCATTATGGAGTGAGACACTGGAGACCGTCACTCCTGCCAGCTGCACGGGTTCCAGCTTGGCTACCGGGGTGATCGATCCGATCTTGCCCACCTGATATTCGACTTTTATGAGTCTTGAAGTAGCTTGTTTTGCTTTGAATTTGTAGGCAATGGCCCACCGCGGATGATGACTGGTGGATCCGATTTCCTGCTGATAGCTCAGACGATCCACTTTCACTACCATGCCGTCGATTTCGTAGGGGTAGCTATCCCTGCGTTCCTCCCAGGCCGCACAAAAGTCGATAACTTCTTGAATGTCTTTACACTGCTTTCGCTCTTCGCCAGGTACTTTAAAGCCCAACCCCTGAAGAAACTCCATCCCATCCCACTGCGTATCAAAATAACGAGATGTGTCGTTGCCCATCCTCCCTTCTACATAGGATATCTGATAGATAAATGCTTCAATACCACGCTTGGCCGTATCGCCAGGGTCTTTCATCCTGAGACCTCCGGTGGCAGCATTACGAGGGTTGGCAAACAGGGGTAATCCCTCTTTTCCCCTGATTTCATTGATCTTTCCAAAGTTGTCCTTGCGTATAATGGCCTCACCCCGTAGTTCAATGCGGGATATGTCATGCGCACTGAATCCGGCCTTTAAGGGTATGGAACGAATCGTACGGGCATTTGGCGTCATATCATCCCCTAGTCTTCCATCGCCCCGGGTGGCTCCTCGCACCAGCTGATCTCCGTCATAGACCAGAGCGATACTTCCTCCATCAAACTTGGGCTCGACGGTATAGGCAATAGGTATACCAGGCTCTATTCCAAGGAGCTTCCTTACCGATTTATCAAAGTCCTTCAGGTCCTCCGCATTGTATGAGTTGGCTAGTGAAAGCATGGGACTTAAGTGCTCCACCGACCGAAAATCTTCCGTCAGGTCAGAGGAAACCCGCTGTGTCGGTGAATCCGGTGCCACAAGATCCGGATGCATTTGTTCCAGACCTTCCAGCATCTTGTAGAGCTGATCATACTCAAAATCACTGAGTACCGGGTTGTTTCGCACATAGTACTTCCACTCATGGTATATGATCAAAGCTCTCAGTGACTCAATAGCCTCTGCCGGGTCTGCCAGATCACTGACCTCTGTATTGAGCATCCTTTTAGTGTCCTCAAATAGTGTTCTTTCTTCTGTAGGAGTATACATGCCGATTGGTTAATCGTTTTCAGTGGGTGCTATAAAGCTG
>JAUILM010000224.1 GCA_030432855.1 Bacteroidia bacterium | reverse complement strand
TTGCTTTTCAATTTGAATAGACCGTCAATTCTTCTGGGCTATTGATACCAATACTTCTTTACATTTGTCGCTCCTATATCGAGTGAGCAGCAATGAATCATTTAAGGGATTTTTTTAAGGATCGGATATCACTGGCCCTGGGTATATCTTTTCTTTTGTTGGGATTTACCTTTGGATCCTGGGCATCTACTATACCCTATCTCATGGACCGTCTCATGCTGGATGAAGCCCAGTTAGGCATGTTGCTGCTTATGCTTCCGGCGGGAGTGATTATTATGAATTTGGGATCTGTACCCCTTTTGGTAAGGTTGGGTGCCAGCAATCTCACCCTGATTACTTTGCCTCTGACGGCCCTATTATTTACTATTCCCCACGCCGTTCCTGGAATTATCCTTACGGGATTAAGTTTATTTGTGGCAGGTGCCAGTTTCTCCACTGCAAATATGGCGGTGAACACCTGCACGACAAATTATGAAGATCATGGGCAGGTCAAGATTATAAGCACTGCACATGGCTTATGGAGTGTGGGCGCCATGCTGGGTGCTGCAGTTTCGAGCTTGCTAGTGGGTATAGGCATACATCCATCAGTCTATGGATTGGGTCTATTTTGCGCCATTTTGATAGCTGTCTTTTTATTCCTCCTTGGGGAGCTGGAAAAAGTACCCAGGACCAGCCACCTCCACGAAATTGACGAAAACTCCACACCTAGGTTTGTTATGCCAAACGCAGCGTTATGGCTCCTGATAGTAATCAGCATTTGTGTTAATCTGACCGAAGGCACCATGGTTGATTGGTCATCGGTCTATATGGCAGAGGTAGTGCACGCTCCGGAGACAATGATAGGTTTTGGTTATGCTGTCTTTGCATTTTTCATGTCGGCCGGTCGTTTTTTTGGCGATGCACTGGCCTCTCGGTTTTCAGGTCGAAGGGTATTGCTTGCTTGTGGGGTACTTGCTTTCCTGGGACTAAATATTTGTATTTGGAGTAGTTCAGTTTCACTCGCTCTGACGGGTTGTGCGATCATAGGGGCAGGTGTATCCATGGGTGCACCGATGCTCTATGCGGCTGCCAGCAGGGTGCAGGGGATGGGTCAGGGCGTAGGACTGGCCACCATGAATACATTTGCCATGATGGGATACCTGGGAGGTCCTGCACTTTTGGGCTTTATAGCCAGAAACTATTCACTTCAGACTGCATTTGGCGTCGTAGCTCTTGCCACTGTGATTTGGATTGGTGTAGTACGGTTCAAAGTAAAATCACAATTTGACTAGATCTACTCTCTTACAAACTGGACTACTCCTTGCTTGCCGCCATTCAGCAACCGAATATAGTAAGTCCCTGGAAGAAGATGTGCCACCTCGATTGACTGGTCCCGCGATACCTCTCCTTTACTCACTATGACGCCATTTGCACTGATCATTTGGTAGGAGTATATCTGGTCTGATTCCTCTAACAGATATATTTTGTCGGTTGCAGGGTTCGGAAATGTGCGGAAAGCCGTAATCCTGTCATTTCTCGTTGATGTGGTAGTGCCGTCAGTCACCACATAGTCCAGACAGAAGTAAGTAGGTGTATTAATGCCAAATGCACCTATATCACTAGAATGTAGTGTAAACAGAAGACTGTCGACCAGACCAAGTGAAGTGAGATCGATAGCGGTCCAGTCCCGAACGATATAATCCTCCGCATTGTTCTCAAATCGATAGTCAGCCAAAAAAAATTCAATGCTGTCAGTACTTATCTCTCCGTCCAGATATTTTTTAATAGAGAGTTTAAAGAAATCAGGATCATCTCCTGTTTCTCCTCCAAATCGCTTGGCAAATTGGTCTCCATCTCTCATGCTGAGATAGGTGTATGTACTATTATTAATGAATATTGTGTCAATGCTTATAGGAGAATTGTTTGGCCCCGCCTGTAGAGTCACAGGGACAAATGCAGATGTGACCGCATAAGCCTGACTCTCTTTTGCCCCTTCACCCGCGATACAACTGTATTGATTTAAAAAGCCGGGTGTCATCGAATCTTTTTTATTCGAAATAGCCCAACCGCCCCAGAAATCAAAACTGTGATCATACGTGTTCGGTAGAAATATCGAGGTGTCCATAAATCCTCCGGATCCCGAAACACCATTATCAAAGGTATCGGTTTCCGTGAGGATGTGTTCAAAGTCATTAATCATTTTTTGACTGAAGACAATATTACATATAGTCAAAATACAGATAGTTGTAAATGTTCTCATGTTTATGTTATTCAAGATTAATTTTGCTGCCAATGGTAAAGTGTGTTCCCGGCATAGGTCTTCGCTCGATTACCTGGTAGGAATGGTTCCAGATGTTTTCGATGGATATGAATCCTCGAAATGAAGTCTTCTTATACTGACTTTGATAGCTCAGGTGAATTGATCCAATATTATATCCGGGAAGACTGTCGTTTATTCCATCATAATTACCGACAATTATATGTTGATATCTGAGTTCGAATGCTTTCTTCTGAAATCCAATTGTAAAGTGAAATTTATGTTCAGGAGTATAGAATAATTGTTGGCCTTCGTCATAAAGAGGATTATTGGACTGATTGGTAGATCGAATAAAATCGTAACCGAATTTTTGAGTCAACAGTCCTCCCGCAATAGGTGTCTCAAACGTAATTCGACTTTCTAGTCCGCGACTCCAAACATTTGCGACATTTTGCGCACTTACGAAGTTGTCTCCAGGATTGAAAGCCCATAGAATCCAGTTTTTTATGTTTCTATTAAAGCCAATCAGGTCCAATGCCAGTCTTTTTCTTCTAGTAGAAAAAGTAACTTCCTGACTCCAACCTTTTTCCTCTTCTAAATCAGAGTTTCCACCGGGTTGCCAATAGCGGTTGTTCAGAGTGGGTACTCGAAAATTTCTGTTGATTTTAAAGGAAACACTTTCTTTACTGCTCAGGTTTATTATTGCGCCTGCGGCAGGTAGAATAGGGGACAAGGTTCCATCAATGAGTGTTTGACGTAGGGAAAAATCGAGATCAATAATACGTCCAGATATTGTGTGATTTGTGAAAAAGGATATACGATTTTCAGATTCCTTTCCTATATAATTATTGGTATTGGCTGAATTGTGTAGAAAGGAAATTCCCAGATTAAAAAGACTTTCATTCCCTTGCTTCTGATGCTCTACCTCAATAAAAACACTTTGAAATTTGTTGATGTTTTCTACCTGGTCGTAATACTCTTGATTTTCTGATATATATGAGGCTTTTACCCAGTAGATACTCTGTGCTCCCTGATGCTGTAATCTTAGTAAAGACCTCCATGCCTTATCTTCAAAAGTGGCATTACTCACGTTCTGTACAAGTGTGGGTGGCACTTCTCTGTCACTTTCCTGGTACCATACATCTGCTGTGAGAGATGTCTTTGGATCTAACCGTAACCCGAAACTTTGCATAATGTCCTGTTGACGTTTTGCCGCATGTGTTAGTTTTTCATGAGAATTACCTCTTCGACTTAAAAAGCGAAAATCATTCTCGGATTGGTGATGGGAGATGCGGGTTCGCGAGGACCATTCACCATTGCCATAATCCATATGAAACTTACCAGATCGAAAACCAAAACTTCCGACGTTCATGGAGAGACCTGCTTGGGATCCCTCGGACCAGTCTGGTGAATTATCTAGTGTGATGACACCACCGATCGCTGCACTGCCCCATTTAGAAGAATGGCCCCCCCGGATCAAGCCTATCTTATCCATGAGACCAGGCTGGATGAGAGATAGATCTACCTGGCCTAACATGGGATTTTGTATCGGTACACCGTTCCACAATAACAAAGTCTGTTCTGCGGAACTTCCTCTGATAGAGCTGGTAGCAATACCACTGCCACCAAAAGACTTTATAAAAATTCCAGAAGCTGCATTGAGAAACCTTCCCAGATCATGCATTGGAGGCTGGGAAGAGGATTGCCAGATTTGTGAGCTAGCTGGAGCATACTGACTCCTAACAGTAGAATCGAGAACAGTAATTATGGGAAGCTGTACGCTTGTACTATCAGCTTGTGCATGGACTTCCAGTGAAGCAAGTGCTGTCATCACAAAGCTAAGTATACTAATCCAATACATATGACAATGACTCATCATATATCCCTGCAATGTGCAAAATCATGAACAATAGGATAAACCATTCTTCCAGAACGGATATCCTTGAAAACGGTCTAAAAACTCAATCTCCGAAGTTTTGTGACTTTCTCCGAAAAAGGCAGGTCTTCTGGCTTACTCCAGTCCTGGAAAACCTTCCCGCCATATTTGGCAGTGGTATAGAAGTGTTCCGGACTATTGGGAGCTTACAGCAGCGGAGACTGCTTCGGATTCTCACCGAATTCCCTATTATGCCTAACAAACTTGTATTGGCACCTCTTTCAAAGGTAAAGTTAGAACTTTTAGACATATCAGACGTGTCGATGCTCAAAATGACGATTTAGCATTTTAACATTTTGTTCCAGATTTATATATGATGGCCATAATATTCAGATAAACAGTGGCTTATGATTCATCGGTGGATGTCTACACATATTCATTAAGACTCTTAGGCATGGTTTTAGAATGTGATAGCTTAACCATATCAGCTGTAAAGTAAGGTATACGATTAGGGAGGGAGTACCCGTCGTAATTGATAAGCGTGTAATTTTATAAGGACTTGGAGAAATGTACTATTTACAGCCATGATCTTTCGTATAAACAGGTAATCAAAATTCTAAGGACCCATTTGCCTTCTGCGGAGATTAATGAGCATGAGATAAAAAATGGAATGTTGATCATGGCCAAAGTGAAGAAGGGATTCTTTACACGGCCTAATGTCTTGAAGATCATATTCAAGAAGAGGCGACATCGATCGGATACACTGAGCAAGATAGAGTGTGAGCTTACGCAAAAATTAGCGGGTATTGTGGAACGCATTGAAACTTTGCCAGCTGATAATAAGAACATTAAGACGCAGCTCATCAACAAGGTGAAGTCCATAAATATTGAATTGCCCTTTCAGGCTGAACCACTCATTACGGCGGAGTTTCAGGAAGTTTTGAAGGAGCTTTCCCAAACGGGTGATGCTCTCTTATATGTGCATCCTAATCCCACGCTAAAGCGATCCAAAGTGCCCTATTTTGCGGACAAGGATTTCAATTTGATCCTGGATGAAGAAGGGCATTCCGAAGTCTCTAAGCTGGAAGTGAAAGTCGATGAGCGATACCGGCCTTTAGAAGAGGTGCACTATGATAAAGAACAACTGCTCCGCAAGGCAAACTCTGAGGACTTTATGCATCTAAACAACATAATTGTATATAAGCACCTTCCCTGCATGCCTAAGGCTGAGCATATGTCCATAAGATCGGTCACCGAGATTATCCAAAGGGCTTATTGTTTACTGATTGTCGCTTTGTATGGAGAAGGTGAAAACCGCCAGAACATCATGCGAATGATTATCGAATTGGGAGTAACAGGATTCACGCCTCAGGAGATGGAACTCCTGTACAAAGAGACCTTGACCAGGAAAGAACGATCTGACAGTGCCTGGCGATATGAAGCACTAAACGCCCTTCTTTGGGCTCTGCAAAAAGTAGAAGTGCTGTCCTTTCCTTCTGATATATGTAGTGTAGAGGGAATCCTGGGACTTATGGTGCACAAATCTGTGGATGAGTTCAATTCTGACTGTGAACTTCGGGCAAAGGATCAAATTGTGGATTACCTGGACAAGATATATCGCATTCATTGGACTTGCGTCGAGGAAAGGATGCATACTCAGCTTGATCCTCATGATGTTCACCCCCGCATCGTTTTTGAACGATATTATGCTTTACGCTGGCTCATGATGTATCAAAATAGAGACTGGGATGAAATACAGGATGTGATGTAGACTATTTTGCATCAAATTTTTCATGACATTTCTTATTATTTGCCGAACAAAACAAGTCGTTTTATCATAAAGTAGGAGTACAATCTTCTATAGCATGATTAAGCGCTTACTTCTACTTCTTCTATTGAATTTTGGTGGACTGGCTCTGGGAAGTATTTTCACCAATCCAGGGGTAAATTCTGATTGGTACCAAAACCTGTCAAAAGCACCATGGACTCCTCCGGGGTGGGTATTTGGATCTGCCTGGACACTCATAATGATATGCTTTAGCATCTATCTATCACTTCTGTGGCCAAAGATCACAGAAAAATCATCCCTGATAGGTCTGATCGTTGTTGCCTGGATATTAAACGTGGCATGGAATCCATTGTTTTTTGCCATGCATCAGGTTGCAATCGCTCTGGTCACTATTTCCTTACTACTCCTCGTGATTTGTATTTTCTTTTTTAAGTATTGGCACAAAATTCATCTGGCATCTTTGCTCCTGGCACCTTACATCATATGGTTAATGATTGCCACATCGCTCAATGCTTATATTCTTCTGAAAAATCCGTTGTGATTGGAATCTAGAGTGCTTTCGTAAGTCAACAATTATGCATAAAGTGAGTTTATATTTTTAAAGTAAACTAATCTTATATGGGAAATTATTTTGTGGTGGGAGGCTCATCAGGTATCGGAGCGCAAATAGTCAATGATCTGGAAAAAGATGGTCACTATATTTATGCAACATACGACAGTAACTCTCAAACGTCACGGGATAATGTCAAATATCATGCATTGGATGTGACACAGGGGGATATTGAGCTTGAGGATTTTCCTGGCAGATTAGATGGTGTCGTTTATTGTCCCGGATCTATAAATCTCAAACCATTTAATCGGTTTAAGGTACAGGATTTTGCGGACGACTTTGCCTTACAGGTTCTCGGTGCGATTAAAACCATTAATTTTTCATTAGCATCTCTACGAAAGAGTGATAATCCCTCCATAGTACTTTTTTCGACCGTAGCTGTTCAAAAAGGTTTTGATTTTCATTCGCAGGTTTCAACTTCAAAAGGAGCGATAGAAGGTCTCGTCCGCTCATTGGCATCCGAATTTTCGCCCACTATTCGGGTGAATGCGATTGCTCCCGGATTGACTGATACGCCCTTGGCATCCAGATTGTTGAGTACAGATAAGAAACGTGCATCATTAGATGACATGAATCCGATGAAAAGAGTGGGAAGGGTCACAGATATATCAGGTTTGGCATTATTCCTTTTATCAGAAAAGGCATCTTGGATCACGGGACAGGTGATTCATGCAGATGGAGGCATGTCAGCTATCAATTAATTTTACATTTATGCGACCAAAGAAGAATTTACCAAGTAAGATATGTCCCATATGTGGTCGACCTTTTCGCTGGCGAAAGAAATGGAGAAAGGAGTGGCCTAATGTCAAGTACTGTAGTGAACGCTGCAAAAGGATAAAGAGACGTGTACATGTCATCCGTTAATCTGGTCTTTCCCCATCAGCTATTCGAGAAATCACCTCTTCCAGAAGATTCCATCTGGTACATTGTAGAAGAATATCTGTTTTTTGATCAATTTAATTTTCATAAACAAAAATTGATCTTTCATAGAGCCACAATGAAGTTTTATGAAAACTTTCTGCAAGAAAAAGGCCTGCAGGTCGAGTATATTTCATCAGAGTCGGAGCATTCTGATGTTAGGTTACTCATAAAACATCTGGCAAGTAAAGGAATTGAAGTTATTCACTATGTAAATCCTGTTGATGACTGGCTGGGTAATCGTATAGTATCTGCCACTAGTGATGTCGATTTGGATGTGAAGCAATATGAAAGCCCTGGTTTTTTACTGACTTCGGAGGGTTTAGAGGATTATTTTTCAGATGCAGATGCATCCTATTTTCAGGCTGACTTTTATAAGACCCAACGAAGACAGTTCAAAATCCTGGTCGATGAAAAGATGAAACCCGTTGGTGGTAAATGGAGTTTTGATAAAGAAAATCGGAAAAAGTATCCAGCAAAGAAAGAACCCCCTAAGTTTAAATGTCCCGAGGATTCATCTTACTGGAAAGAAGCATTGAAATATGTTGATAACAGATATCCTGATAACCTGGGAAAGACTTCCAACGGATTTATATATCCCCACACATTTAGTCAGGCTGAGGAGTGGTTCAGGGATTTTTTGAAAAGAAGATTTGAGGAGTTTGGTACCTACGAAGACGCAATCGTTTCCAATGAAAATCTATTAAACCATAGTTTACTCAGTCCTTTGATTAATACTGGATTGTTGGCAGTAGAACAAGTTCTGGAAGAGCTGACAGACTATGCTGCTGAAAATGATATTCCGATAAATTCTTTTGAAGGGCTGGTCAGACAACTAATCGGATGGAGGGAATTCATCCGT
>JAUILM010000223.1 GCA_030432855.1 Bacteroidia bacterium | reverse complement strand
GATCAAGAGACTGAAGGATCTCACTATTATGTACACATAAAAACAATGGTCGGTGTAGTTAGAATTGAAAAGTCAGGCACCAGGATACCGAAAGTGAAAAACCTTGGTTGGTATCGCCCAGATTCCTGTGACGAACGCTTTTGCACCGACCTTTTAAGACAAACTATGGTAGGAGGCTTTTCAAGGCAGATATCGCCAACGATGTTTTCGAACCTTCCGTCATGTAATTCTAGGTAGTGCATGAGAAATATAATTCGGGAAACATTTTTAAGATAGATGGTTTTGGGGTGTAAGAGAGGCACTTTTCTTTCACGGGTTTGGTGCCTCTCCCTTTAAAAAATAAATGACATGGAAAAAAGAAATTTCAATACTAAACGCGAGGTCACACATGTGACATTAGACGATAGAGACATTTCACCTGAAGAGTGGGATGATTATGATAGACGTATGGAGGTATGGAAAGAGAAATATAAAGGACGAATGAATACGATGGATGCTGCAATGTCTAAACCAAATCCTCCAAATTATTTCAGGGCAAATAATGACTAAAATGACCCGATCACAAGTAATTGCATCACTGATAGGAGATATATCATGGTTCGAAAACATGGAATTAATGGGTGTTCCCCTCGACCCCGATAAAGGTGAAGTAATAATTCAACTGGCAGAACGCATTACCGACAATTTGGAAAACAAAGGTTTGATTGAAAAATAAACAGCATGGCAGAATTATCAAAAATTCAATGGACCGATCATACTTGGAATCCGTGGCACGGATGCAAGAAGGTTTCGCCAGGTTGTAAGTTCTGCTACATGTACCGTGACAAAGATAGGTATGGTCAAGATCCAACAACAGTGTTAAGATCTAAGAGCACATTTTACGAGCCATTAAAGTGGCAAAGATGGGCTCAAAGTATACCACACCGATTCTTTAACGGAATGCGAGTTTTTACCTGCTCGTGGTCTGATTTCTTCATTGAGGAAGCTGATCGATGGAGAGGAGAGGCATGGGAAATAATTGCAGATACACCAGAATTTATTTACCAGATTCTTACCAAAAGACCTGAAAGAATCCACGATCACATTCCAAAGTATGGACTTCCTGATAATGTATGGATTGGTGTAAGCGTAGAGTCTTACGAGCAGATTGCGAGGATAGGATATTTAACTGATTTACCCTGTATTCGATTTGCCAGTTTTGAACCACTGATAGGACCAATTAAATACCATCCATTGCTACATCATTTAGATTGGGCAATCATTGGTGGAGAATCCGGAAATGATACCGGCAAGTGGGGGTATAGACCATGTGAGGTAAGGTGGATTGATCACCTATCTTATAATCTTCGATCCGCTGGTGTTCCTGTGTTTATTAAGCAGCTTGGAACACACCTTGCCAAAGAACTGAATTTGTCAGATAGACATGGTGGAAATATTGACGAATGGGATTCATACTTACAGATCAGAGAATTTCCAAGAATCAAGGTATGACCCCGGAAACCCACATACAGAAATTCCTTAATTTGTTCCTCGACGAACTCTTAGAACAAGCAGAACTCGAATATGAAGAAAGCATACCAGTACATCAGGATAAGCCAGAAAGATCAATCAAATTGGTCCATAGAAGGACAGAGGGATCTGATCAACAAGTATGCAGAACGTCACGGAATTGAGGTGGTTAAGACCTTCATTGACGATGGTAAGAGTGCAAGAGACTTCAACCGGCCGGACTGGAAGAAACTGGAATCAGAGATATCAAAGAATAGGCATACTGTGGACTTCCTGATCATTGCCAAATTCGATAGGCTAATCAGAAACACCCTGCAGGGACTTCAACAGCTCGAGAAGCTTGAAAATAAATGGCATGTGCAGGTGTTGTCCGCAATGGAAAGCTATGCCATTGATCCCAGTGATCCCATGTTCTTCAAGATCCGAGCAGATTTATTGGTCAATGCTGAATTTGAAAGAAGGGTAATCTCTGACCGGTCAAAGTTTGGCACCTGGCAAGCAAAGTTACAAGGCAGACACATTGGTCACGCCCCATTTGGATACATCAATGATCGAGACGAAAGAGGAAAGCCAATCATTGTACTGGATCCAGAGAAGATTGACGCAGTAAAAGAAATATTCACCCGTTATATTGCTGGTGAAACACTGGGAGAGATCCGAAAGAAGGCCAATAGACTCGGCTATAATGGTAAGGGAAATTCAGCATTGACAAGATTGCTATCTAATCCAGTGTATGCAGGATTAATCAGAGTGCCATCATACAAGAAAGATCCTGAGAAGATCGTGAAGGGGTTACATGAACCCATCATTGATGAATACACCTTCTATCAGGCATATGAAAGATTGAACAGGAACAAGAGGCACGTGAAATTAGTTGTGAGCGATGATCTGTACTTACGTGGTCTATTGCTATGCACTGATTGTGGAAAGCTTCTCACAGGAAGCAAGAGCAAGGGGAAAGGAGGATATTACTTCTACTATCGTTGCCTAAGATGTAGTGGTCAAAATCATAGTGCAATCAAGTCTCATAATCAGCTGAGTGAGATATTCAAACTGCTTCAGTTTGATATGGACACTGTGAAGTACATGCATGACCAGCTGTACAAGCGATATAAAGAACGGATGTCAGGATCGAAAGACAGGATCAAGGTTCTTCAGAAGGACATCACGCACCTTGAGACAAAGATTGATGCACTGGAAGAAAAGTTCATCATGGATAAGGTGACATCAGATACTTACAATAAGTGGATGTCCAGGCTTACACGTGACCTCTCAGGCAAAAAACACGAGCTTGCAAGGCTTAGTAATATGAGTGAGCAGATATTATTCTCTGCACGTCATAAGCTGGAAAAGCTGACTGATATAAATGGACTATTTGAGAAGATGGATACACTGAAGAAACAAGAAGTATTCAGATTCATTTTTCCTCATAATTCGCTGAAGACCCAAAAGGGGTATCGAACTCACACGTTAAATGAATTATTTATGCATAACCTACACAAATTCAAAGGAAAAGAACTCTTAGAGTTGACTGGAGTAAGGGTAGAAGACCCCAAAACTCCCGTTTGTACCCCCAAGGGGAGTATAATCGAACATCTATCTCTTGTTGATTCCATTTTTAAAGTAGGGTAGTACCACCGCCCTATGAGAGAGTTCCTGAATATAGATTGCATGGATCCAGAAAAGGGCATCCCTTCTTATCCAGATGACTTCTTTGATTTGGCTATCGTGGATCCACCGTACTTCACCGGACCAGAGAAACGGGTATTCTATGGTCATGAAAGATCGAGTCTCGGAATAAAGCGATTATACAAGCGATCAAAGGAATGGAAGAAAGTTGATGAAAAGTATTTTCAAGAGCTGGCCAGAGTAGCAAGATATTACATTTTTTGGGGCTGCAATTATTATCCAGATTTCATATTTAACTCTGGCAGATTAGTGTGGGACAAGTGTAATGATTCATCTGATTATAGTGATTGTGAAATCGCTTCTACCAACGTATGGGATCATACACGAATGGTCAGGTATATGTGGAATGGAATGCTCCAGGGGTCTATTGAGGATGGAACGAAAATGCAGGGCAATAAGAAGCTCAACGAGGAAAGGATTCATCCTACTCAGAAGCCCGTGAGACTGTATCAGTTGACTATTGATAAATGCAAGAAAGTTCTGGATCCCGGATCCAGAATACTAAGCACTCATGTAGGGTCTGCATCTGATCTTATATGCTACGACATGGCAGGATTTGAATACTTGGGCTTTGAGATTGATAAGCACCATTACGACAATGCACAGAAGCGAATGAAGCAGGTATTATCTCAATCAATGATGAAGTTCTAACCCAGAGTACCACCGCATGAAAGAATATATAATAACAAGACAACAGTTAGAAAAAAACATCATAGAGTCAGGTAATCCGATTTGCCAAGAATGTGGATTAGTGATAACGCCTATAGAGACAGTTGACAATGCAGGTAATCGAACCCATTGGTGTGGATGTACCAATTGTGGGATCTATACAAGCGGAACAACGGAGAAGGTGCGGGAAATAGCTAAGAAGATCATGCATAGATACAGCTATAGACAATTCTCAGCAAAAGAAGCCTGTGACTTAGTCAGTATGGTCTTATCACTTAATCAACCGCACCCGGAAGGGTAAAAAATGAATAGTATGGAAGAAAATAGGACATATGAAGTTAGGAAATCGAGTAATGGGGATACTTGCATAATGCTAAGGGAGTATAATGTTCGTATTGCCACATTTGAACGAGGGTGCGAAGTGGATGCAGATAATATTTCAAAACTATTGAATCATGAAGGACATGGCAGATAAGGCAAGGGAGATTAAATTATGGATAAGTGTAGATGATCAACTACCTGAATTTGATACAGAGGTTCTTTGCTTTTGGTCCGAGTGCAATGGCGGTATATCTATCGGTACACTTGATCAAGTAAGATACATACACACTAAAGATAGGGTTGATTACCAAAAGGATTGGACGGTTTATAGTAGTGTGGGAAAAATAGAGTACGATGTTACTCATTGGATGCCCTTGCCAAAATCACCAAACGAAACGCATTTAGAACTAACCGGCAGTGCCGGACAAAATAATGAGGTATGAGGTACTTACAACATAAAGGCGGTCAGAAACTACACTTAGTTTTCGAAATAGATAACGGGTTAACCCATCCTATTTGTGGTAGAAAGTTTGATTCCTATCGTGCAAATTTCAACATACCTATGGGCCATGCCTGTAAGAACTGCTTAAGGGTATTCAAGAGTAAGTCCTTCAATCCTAATGAATTTATGATAAAACACTTAAGAGAATCATGATACAACCAATCAACAATCTAATCATCATCGCCCTGAAGTACACAGCGAGCGAGGTAAAAGACATCAAGGCAGCAGTGGACCAATCTGCACCTATTGGAGATCTCAGAACAGGAATGACCCAGGTCATCGAAACACTGGAATCAATTCAACTGATGCAGGGGGTCATATATGAGCTGGCAAGTGACACCAGCTACAATAAACGACTCAGGAGCGCTGTGCACTTCCACAGTAACTTATTAGCCCATAATATTAAAAACTCCATCGAAAAGGGCAATGAGTTCCTGGAGATCCTTGAGCAGACCAACCCCACCAACCGACTCAGGGGAAGGTGCAATTTGATAATCAGTGACATTGAGTCGAGACTCATTCATGGTCACAGTGAGATAAAGAGGTTCTATTGATGAATAGACTAGACCCATTGGACATTGAATGGAGGCATTCAACGCATATGACGCTTACTACTGGGTCACATTTCGTGTGTAGAGATGAAAGGTACGGTGATCCAGTGGGAGCAGATAACGAAAAGAGATGGTCACGGTAAGATAGGAACTCCAAAAAACTACTACTTCATTGATGGTATTTCCAGGGAGTTTACGGACATACAGGTGATGTGTGATTGTTGGAATGAAGTGAAAAACTTCGATGATCCTAAGTCTCAAATTGATTATGTCAAAGTGATAAAACCAAAATGATTTATAGAATACTTCACGACCTATTTGGATGGGACTACATTCACTGGAAGAATAGTGCTGATCAAGGTGTGTCACGTGTCCGAAAATTACCTGATGGTTCCGTAGGATATTGGAGGTATTTAGGATTTAAAATATTTGATGTGATTGAGCAGTCCAGTCAAGTGCTATGGCTCACATGTCACCCAAGTAAATATTTCCCGGAAGACAAAACCCAAACTTCAACTATGTAAACCAATTTTTTCACAATAATCCCCACCGGATCAACGGTGCTACCAACACCTCCCCGGCAGGGATAAAACAAACGTTTCAACAATGAATTTAAAATTTTTCTTACCATTCCTAACACTATTCTTCCTCGCATCATGCGCAAAGGATAGTACAACACAAGTCGATCCTCGAAATGAAATCGAGGCAGACGAACAACTTTTGCCAAACGGCCTGCCCTACGAACTAGATACTACCACCTTGACGTACCTAGAACCGGTTGAGAAATCTAATTCGAGGACTACCTATCAAAATCTAGTATTCACCTATGCAGACCAGGACTACAAGGTCAAATATGAATACAAGACTAGTTCAGGTTCTTGGGCCACTTTGCACCCCGGGCAATCATTCATTAAGGGAAATACTTCAATCCCTTTGACATTCGCCACACACTGCACCAGGTTCAACAGGTTTATTGTTCGAACTAAGACATTATTCGTCGGGAATCCGGCATGCATGCCTTTTGGCGTTTCTGTTCCTCACACTGGATGCCCTCCTGGACCCGCTTGTTATGGTCCTGGTTGTCCAGATCCATATGTTGACATAGATAGTGAGATTCTTGTTGCTGGCACAAACTACTGGAACATTAGCAGTGCAGCAATTGGATGTGCAGATGAATCATACATAATAGATGGTTCGTACTGCATGGGGTCCACAAATACATACTGCAACTAATTCTTTAACATAAGGGCCGTGGCCTTATTCCCACTGTTAGCGCAGTGAGGGCCACGACCCTGCAAACTAATGCTAACATGAAAAGTAAAATTTTCTACGCAGTTGTGCTGTGTGCAATATTTATTACGTCCTGTAGCAAGGATCAAATTTCTATCGAGGATCCACCTGTACTAGATCAACAGACTGAAGATATCCAGTCACAGATTGGTGACCAGGAGTCTCAAGAAGATTACCAAATTGAAATGAGTGATGATGTTGCCTATATCAACTTCAATCCGAACTCTCGTGCTAATCCAACCAACGCAACCCTATCTTACTCCTTTAGTAGTTCTGTCTCAGGAACGATCTATGTAGGTAGCTCAGGTGGAGGATGGACAAGCCTGGGGAGCTTCAGTGGTTCTTCTGTTGTCGTTGGGATACCTAGTACCTCAGCATATCAACAATGCTCAGGTATGTATGAATTTAATTGTGATCTGAACGGATCTTATGGATGTGTTGATGGTACGATGAGATTCTTTAGGAACGATGGATGCCTTGTAGATACAGACACCTATGAATTTGGTAAATACGGCAACTACAATAGACACCGTGTCTTCATAGGCAGCTATTCAGGGCCCTGTCCAAATGAATCCGGAATATTACACAAAGACTGCTCAAACATCGGTTTCGGTGGATGCGTAGGTCGTGGGTGATTTAACGCACTTGTTAAACTCAAATCGAAAGCCTCTGTGTTTGCAGGGGCTTTTTTAGTAATATATTTGCAGATATGGAAGACAAAGGTGAAATACATAATAGACAAATTGAAGTCCCTTCAGAGATATGACTTTGAGAGCTCGATTTTTGGGGATACGCTGTGTAAGCACAGAGAAGGTGACTACGTACAGTGGGATGATATAGAAAACCTGATCAACGAAATAGAAAAAGGGTAACTACATCTTCATGCCCTCCTTTCGTGCCCTTTGCCTCTGAATTACTTCAGCACGTTTTGCCAATCCAATGACCGTGATCATATCAGGCACCTCATATAGATCCTTGACTGAATATTGAGGTATCATTTTACTAATCCAGATCATGGTATCATTGAATACCTGCTCAATGTCCAGGTTTCTGTCTGTGAATTGGATGGCTTGACTAGCATATAGTCGGTTTCGAAAATAGTCTAGATTACAGAAGAACCTATATTTTGAATATAAGGATCCTAACTCACTAGTTCCGACAGATCCTGATTCGTCAATTGCTGAAGATTGTTGTATGCTTCCGTGAAATGCGGTACAGAATGCCTCACTAACAAAAAAAAAGACTCAATTGAGTATTCACAATTCATAAAGTCCTGAATTTTGTCTCTTATTACATTCTCATCACACTCTTTTACATCTTCACCTTCTCGGACCATGATAATTGCGCACAGATGAAATATCTTAGGCACTTCCTTATTATCAAAATCGGCAATTGCTGAAATCTGATTGAATGACAAATGTGAAATGCCATGCATATTACCAATCAAATCATTACCTCCAGTAGATAATTTCCAGATCTTCAATAGCGTATCATGCATTCCCTGAAAAGTTGTATTAAAAACAACTTCGGGTACTACTTTTAGGTATTCAACATATCTGCGCGGAGGCATTCGATCAAGTAGATAGTACCACTTGTCGTTAATTCTCCATTTATGATCTTTGAGATCAAATTCCTTTACCTGGACATTCGGGTCTTTTAAATCTTCTGCCATAGCTTAGTCAAGAATGCAGTGAATAATATTGATGATGAAATAATGATGATATGGTTAAGTATCGAGTATGATGTGAAATAAAACATGTAAA
>JAUILM010000222.1 GCA_030432855.1 Bacteroidia bacterium | reverse complement strand
ATTTGCAGGCCTTCAGCACCATTGGTGTCGGAGGACATGACAACAGAGTCGTGGTCCGGTAGTTCAGTTGGTTAGAATACCTGCCTGTCACGCAGGGGGTCGCGGGTTCGAGTCCCGTCCGGACCGCTGAAGAAATAGAAGCTCATTCACTAGTGGATGGGCTTTTTTAGTCCTCATATGCTCGTCAAGGAAAAAGATATTTCACTAAGGTTTAAGCGTCATACAGCTGGATAAGATCGCTTATTGATTAGATCCAAAAATTTCTTGATAGTACTGTTCGATCTGTTTTACCTGCTCTTCCTTTAGGAAATCAAAATATTTCTCTCGTTTTGTTTTTGACAAGCGTCCTTCATTTTGATGCATAAACTTAATCAAAAGGTCAACCCGTGTATTTTCCATGGTAAGCAGGTCTTTAATTTGATCGGTCAACTTGTCATACTTTCTCAAATAGTCTAATTCATGGGGGATGACCCGATCAATAGTATCCTTAACGCAATCAAACAGGAATTCAGCCTCCAATGTCATGTCATAGTATCGATATAGGTCTTTTGTTTCATTGAGAATGCGAGTGTTGTAGTCTTCAGTTGACTCCCAATTGATCAATTCAAGTCGGGGTGAAGAGTGGTGCTCCAAAATTTTCTGATAGTCTGTTAGATGGTCAAGTATCGATGCAGAAACCGGAAAGATTATATTGCGATCGGCAAATCCTTTTTTTGTAAGAACATGATGAATGATATATCGGTGAATGCGTCCATTGCCGTCAGCAAGTGGATGTATGTATACAAAACCGAACGCAATGGTCGCAGCTGTGAGAACAGCAGGGTATTCAGAGTCTTGTAATATCTCGTTAGTTTCAAAGAGTCCTTTCAGCAGATCCGGAAGGTCATCTGATTTGGCCGAGATATGGTCTGGAATAGGGGTGAAATCTTCACTATCGTGTTCTCCTATAAATCCTTCACGTTTATCACGGATGCCCATGTGTCTCAGCTTATCCCTGCCTATGACTACCTGTTGCAAACGCTCGATTTCCTCTTTGTTTAATGGGTGTTTTCCTGCACTGCCAATGATGGAGCCCCAATTACGTGCTCTTAGAGGAGAAGGTTTTTCTCCCTCGATATGGAAAGAGGCTTTTGAATCTTTTAACAATAGAAATGCTGCTGTTCGACGTAGAAGGTCTTTATGTACATTCTGAAAACCCTGGCGTATTTTTTGGTCTAATCCATCTTCGATAAATCTTTCCAATTTTTCGGTTCTTCGAATCAGTGGACAGAACTCTACTGTGCCAGGCATATTGTTACGCACTCGATGTCTTGTACTGTTTTTCCCGGAAATGCAGTATTGTTGACTCTCATCAATGACATTAACATAGGTCCCCCGCTTAAGGTCTGGAATATTGAGAGGTTTATCAAACATCCATTCATACAGAAACCAAAGCCTGCGGGCATATTGACCCGTTGGCTCATCCAGTATCATTTGGGTTAATGCCTTGTCCCCGAGCAGTATAAAGGTTTCCTTTAGAATCTGAAGATCAATCCCTTCGTATTTCAAAGCAAATACCATGTGACTCTGCAGATTGTTCCCCGGTTGGTGTCGAATGGTAAATACCCGCCAGTTATCTTGATTGTACTTTTGGTGTTTCGAGGTATAGATAGACAAATAGGTAGGCAGAGGCAGTCGTTGAGAGGTCTGTTCTTCGATTACCTTAAGTAGCAAAGCATAACCCGCGAGAAATCCTCTTTCCGGCAAGCGGCGACCCCGAAAAACGCTTACTTCTTGTGAATATACATTGTTCATATACGATTCTTATGAATTTTGATGACCAAGTATGAATTTTAGTTACTTATATTGATGCTATATGAATAACACTTATCAAAAGTATGAATTTTAGTGATGATGGATGAATAGTAGTTACTTTATGGTCATATTTATGAAATATATTTACAATGGAAACTTCTCTGGTACCTTTCGGTTACCCCGCCGGCAGCTCTCTATGTAGCACTGCGAAGTGAAGCTTTGTCTACGTAGGATAGCGTTGTGTAGACCTCCGCTATAAAGAGTAAGTTTTCAATTTATGCCCTGTTGCTTTGGGTTCATTCCGGTAATCGAGGATCCCCTACATGCCTCCATTTGCTGCAAAATAGTACCGACATGAGATCGATTAAATCAATGTCAGGGGATAGGGCTATAATATATCTGAGGTCTAAGCACATGTGGCTGAACACCAATGGCAAAGCAATAACCGATCCTCTGGATCTTATGACGAAAGGCTTACCCGGGAGTACACCAGGGGTTGTATGTAAGACGCCTTCATTTGCACCTGTATTTATTGTAGGGGTTCAATTTGCGCCTATAAATGCTGTATTGCGCTTGTTTCTTTGCTGGCATTCCCGTCTGGGTCCAAAGTGAACGTTTGGAGGATGTCTACATGAAGTTGAAAGCTTCAAGAAACGATGCGACGTTAATTTATGCCCCACCAAGTATTTTACTTGTGTCTCATCTTGTCGCTTAATACTATTTCGAGATGACCAGTTGTTCTTGTGTGTCAAGTAGGACACCTGAGTTTTACCACGCGTTATCCGTAGTTTGCAACTTCACATAAATATTTTTATCACGAATTCAAATTCGGTATTATTCTTCTTGATGCTCGAATGTGTCCAGGTGGAACTCGCAATTATCTAGTCAGAGTACTTGACTGATGATAATTCAAAAATGATGTCATGCGGTTTAATTGGAATACCATCTCCCGACTTAACCCAAATGGTGTCTTCAAGAAAGTTCTTTGGTAAATAGAAGTTGTTAGTCTTCCTTTCTCCCTTCTCTATCTCTGGAGCTTCAAAAACAGTATACCCAAGTTCTCCGATTAGTTCGAAGGCTGATAAATGCGCCTTTATAAATACTGTATCTATTGATATTTTCCTTTTTGTATTGTTGAATGTGTCAAATTTGACAGCTAACCCCTGACTTGTATTGCGAAGGGAATCTAACTCAAATATCAGTGTGTCTCCTAGTTCTATCTTCGTCCGAAATGTCTTTTGATTTGCTTTGTCAAGAGCCTCGTCTATAAAAGTTGATATTGACTGATTCTCAAATTTTGATTGTTTCGATACCGGATATGTGAGGAGCGTTAGCAATTCCTTTTTGTCTAGATCGTCTTTCAGATAGTACTCTACAAGTTTTGATTGGTATTGTGGAAAACTAAAAACGTCTTGTTCCGAAACAGATTGGTCTTTGCAAGAGGTAAGAATGTAAATGAGAAGAAGGTAGAAGAATGTGAATCGATTCATATCTATGTCCTAGACTTAATTTCTAGATGATGTTGTTTCGATTGATCGGTATCTTATCCTTCCTAGTTCCATAAAGTAATCGTCAAAGTGTAAAGGGATCTCCTGATTCTTACTCGTGGTCCACTTAGTTTCAATCAGATCTTCTGTGAGAAATAATTTGTAGCCTTTTATGCTATTTTGAGGAATAATCGGGTCGTCAAAGGACATGTATGTAATGGAAGCACTCATTTTGTAGAATTCAGTTAGATGGAAATTGATTGTGATGGTATCAAGTGTGTAAATAGAAGCGGTATTGTTTGTTATGTTAAGTATTAGTAACGGGTTAGCTTCCAAGTCAAAATCCATTTCTTTCATGATCTCGAAACATAACTCTTCTTCAAAACATTTCTCTTTCTCAAAGTTTAGATTGGACAGCTTGTCGTTTACAGTCTTTTCAAAATCCAAGTAACTCTTGCCTTTAAACTCCTCTCTGGTGCATGGGTACGTCAAAAGGTTTAGTGCAGTTACCTTCGATATTGATTGTTTTTGTAATAAATTTATATATACTCTTTCATATTTGTCCATATCCCATAAGTCGACTTCATGCTGTTTGCTTGCACTGTTCCAACATGTGATGGTGAAAAGTGGCACCAATACGAGAACCAGACTTAGATTTCTAATCACTAATTTGAATTTTTGTTTTGATCTCAGATTATTACCACGCGTTATCCGTAGTTTGCAACTTCACATAAATATTTTTATCACGAATTCAAATTCGGTATTATTCTGTCATTAGCCAACACTTCAACCGATCTCCGGGCCCCCAATAGCATATTGAAATTTGACCTGGCCTACATCAGCGACAGTACCTTTTTGCATTCTCACAAACTTTCGGTCCCTTTTAAATCCCAATTGAAGTAGTACATCTTCCCATTCTTGATGCTCGAATGTGTCCAGGTAGAACTGCGAACTCTGACTTCGAGTGATACATGACTCCACTAAGGTCCGAGCTGTTGAGATATCACTCGCGACGAGTGGGCCAATCTGCTGCGCCCTATGACCTACCCGGCTGAAAAGGTAAGCAGCAGACAGTGTCATTGGATCATATAGCTTGCTCATGGACTCGAGAATAGGAGAGCGATCACCTCCGAAAATCGCCTGGTCTTTGGACAGGAGCTGGTCCAGGTCAGGAACAGTCGATGTCTTGTCGTCCTGGTCGATAATAGTCAGTGAAGTAGACTTTTTCAATACCCATCGGTGCAGATAGCATTCTTCGCGGAAGCCCAGCTGAGCGTATACTGCCGCTCCCGCCTCGGTGGCATCCAGGCGTAGTACGCGGTCGGAGTAGTGCGCCATGACTTTCTTTAGTAAGGTGGTGGCGATGCCTTTCCGTCGAAAGGAGGGATCCACCAGTACCATGGCGATCCAAACAAACTGATCATAATCCAATGAGGCTATGGTCGCCACGATTTGATCTTTTACCATGGCAGCCAAGTGATACCCTTTACAGCTCAGAATCATTTTCCAATCAGCAGGTGTCTGATTCCATCCGGCCGCTATATTTAGATGCATGGCCTGTTTGATATCTGTCATCTCCAGATCACGAATGCCATAATCTATTCCTGCAACCACCGGGATAGATGTTTTTTTACAAAAGCATCGTCATTAAGATGAGGATAGGAAGCATAAACCCGGGAAATCTCTTCCGCCTGACCAACCGACATGTCTTCCTCGGGATCCAGGCACCAGATACCCTCCAGTAAACCTTGCCGCCGGAGTACCTCGTGGATACCTGCTATACATCCCTTAAATTGATTTTGTGCGTCGAAGAATGCTGCATTACTATCCGTGATCTCCTGACCTAGGGCGAGAGTCTTATGATCAATTCCCTTTCCTTTACGCTTGATTTTATGCACTGCCTTTAATTGCTCTACAGCCTTTGCAGTCCATACAGCCCAGTGACCCAGCAGACCACCTACAATTTCTTTTTTCACCGCACCACGTGGCGTTTGAATCTCGTAGGTGGTGAGCAGATCCAGCAAGATGTTATCATCATTTCCTGTGTAGAGAGCAATCTCCTCATTTCTAGTGGATTGACATACGGCTTGTACGACATCAAGAGTTTGATATCGGTTGAAGGGGGCAATTTTTATAGCATAGACATTTTTGATCTCACTGAATGCTTCCCAATATTCACGGGAAAACACTTTCCCTCCAACAGCCGGTTGTAGATAAAATCCAAAAATGGGGATGATTTCACTAATAGCCCGGGCACGGTCCAGGAGTTGTTCTTCCGAGTAATTTTGCAATCCATTATTGCTTAATAAAGCCAGGTCATAGCCCAGGCTAGCAGCAAAATTTGCTTCCTCAGTGGCTTGCTTAACATCGCCACAAACACCCGCGATTTTGATGATGTTTTTTCTAGGATGGTGATCGATTTCTTCTTTTGCCAGCGTGAGTACTTTCTGAAAAAGATTCACCTCCGGGTCTCTGATGGCAAACTGTGTAGTGTGGACACCCATAGCTACCCCTCCGGCACCCGCATCTAAATAATACCGCGTTAATGCACGTTGTCTTTTTTCGTCAATTTTACGTTCAGCAGTCAGTGCCAGGGGATGTGCCGGTATGACCGTACCCTTAAATAGTCTCTTTTTTATCTTTTTCTTCAGCATAGTAGAAATGCATTTTTCTTAGAATTTTCCGTCGCGTTGTTGGAAATGCGTAGGCTTATTTAATAATTTTTGACCACTCATTATCCATTGAGCTGTCCATTTACACATTTGATCTGCGGAGATTTGCGGTGCGCCAAAATAAGACTGTGCTTTTGAGGCATCACTAATTAATGCGGTCGACGAGGGTTCGTGTATAAAAATGGGCTTTTTACCCAGATGCTTTCCGATAGCTTTTGCCAGGTCAGAGACAGCATGTAGCTCCGGACCCGTCACGTTAAGGTGGTTGGCCGGGGAAGTGCAGTGCAATAGGGAGCGAATTGCATATTCATTAGCATCTCCCTGCCAGATTATATTTACATATCCCATGCTTAAATCAATCGGTTGTTCATTCCATATTTTCTGACCGATATCATTTAGGACGCCATAGCGCAGATCCAGCGCATAATTAAGTCGGTATATTAAGACGGGAGTCCCATGTGATTTTGCATAATATTCAAAAATACGTTCTCGGCCTAAACACGATTGTGCATACTCTCCGATGGGATCTGGAGTGGTGTGCTCCGTAGCGCCTTTGGTTTCGACAGGCATCAGTGGATAGACATTACCGGTGGAAAAGGCTACAATGTTGGAGTGCTTATATTTTTCGGCTATCCAGCCGGGGACCAGCGTATTGATGGCCCAGGTCAATGACTCATTGCTATGGGTGCCAAATTTTTGACCTGCCATATAGATGACGTTCTTACACGGAGGAAGTGTCGATATGAAACCAGGGTCTAATAAGTCACCTGCGATGGTAAGAATACCCTGGTCTTCCAGATATTTCCTGTTGTCGGGATTAGAAAACCTGGATACCGCGTAGATTTTTTTCTGTGAGCTCACCTCATTAAGGCCATTCTTAAGGAGCGAAGTGAGACTGGGACCCATTTTCCCTCCGGCTCCAATTATTATATAGTCTCCTTTAATCTTTCGTAGATCATCTAACAAATGCCGGGAAGGTTTGGTGAGCAGAGTTTCTAACCACTCTTCATTTACTTCATTTATCATAATACCAATCGTTGTAAGTGAAAGATGGCTAAAACCATTAAGAGCAAGAATCCACCGATGGGAAGTATATTCTTTTTTAGAGTAAAGACTCGCTCCTTCATCACATCTTGCTGATTCGCTAATAAGATCAGGAAAAAGGCTGCAGCAGGCGCTATGATGATCGTGATCGCCTGAGCAAATACGATCAGTTGCAACGGCAGCGCCCCAAAAATAATCGCGATGGAGCTGCCGAAAATAATAACGGCTACCATCATCATTTTTACTTTGGTGGTTTGTAAGTCATGACCCATTCCAAAAGCATCGGCTAAAATCGATCCCCCGATGGTTGCATTACCCAACAGCGAACTAAAAGATGCCGCAAATAATCCGATCATAAACAGACTACTGGTAAATCCACCAAACAAGGGTTCTAGTGCCAGACCCAGATCTGCCGCACTGCGTACATCGACCTGTTGATGATGTAGTACAGAGGCTGCGCATATCATGACCAGCGCTGATAAAAAACCCAATAATCCGATGCTGCGGATACTCTCGGCATTAGCTACCGATAGGTCGTCCGTCGACCATCCTTTCGCCTGCACGAGATAGCTTTGATAGAAAGCTCCCACAATGGAAAAACTACTGGCGACCAATGCCACCATCAAAAGCTCAGATCCTCCAGGAATTGCAGGTGTAAGTCCCGAGATCATCTGTCCGAGATCAGGCTTGCTTAGGATAAGCGTGATAAGAAAGCTAGCCAGCATCAAAAGCACCAGAATGCCCATCGTCACTTCCAAGACCTTGTAAAAGGAGCGGGCAAAAATAATGACGATAGCAAGAATAGAGATGATGATGATCCATATGGCCTTAGAAAGACCCAGCATTTCATAAAACGCTACACCTGCCCCGATGGAATTGCCTGCCTGAAAGGATGAGCTGATCAGAAAGATACCAATGCCAAGGAAGAATGCCACCCATCTTCCATATCGTCGGGCTATGATCTGCATTAATGAATCAGAACTAGAACAACCAATGGCACTGGACATGCGGGTGAAACTCACCATGAAAATGATAGAAAGCACAATCACCCAGAGTAGCATGTAGCCAAATGAAGCACCCAGCTTGGTGTTGACGGTGAGACTTCCCGGACCAAAGACCAGCGCTGCAGTGATCAGTCCAGGCCCTGTTTTATATAGTATGCTTTTATTCAATCGTAGGTTGGCCAAAAATTCTAATTTCGGATAAGGCTTCGTAAGCTACCAAAATAAAGGCATCTCCCTTAAGGGTTGAAGGATAGAATTATTGGGAAGCTGGTCGTCATGCTTATGTTCTGATGAATGAATCGT
>JAUILM010000221.1 GCA_030432855.1 Bacteroidia bacterium | reverse complement strand
AGCTGCGGAGTAAATCGGTATCGGCATGTTAAACTGCATGGACACATTTAGCATGTAGGGTGATTTCTCCCCTGATTCCAGATATGGATTGGCTGTAAAATCTTCAACCACCTGGTCATCCGATTGCGAGCCCACATACCTCGGTCCAACGACAGTGGGATATACAAATGTGTATTTACGATCCTCTGGGATCAAGAACTCGTTATACTTCATCACCACCTTGATCTCATCTCCCGGCAGGATATTGGACACGGACATTTGAAATACATTCGATCGGTGCTGCTCTAGCAACGTTGCCCGTTTGCCATCTGATTTGGCAGCCTCATACTGAGCTCTGGCTTTCTTTTTCTCCTGGATCTCAGCCTCGATTCTGCGATCACCTATAAACATCTCCATGGAGTAGACAGCCGCTCTTGTAGAAAGAGGAAAGATGTAAATGGCTTCAATAGGTACCTCCCCGTCATTCTTGTAGTGTTGTACTACCTCCACATTAGCAACCGGACCGGCCACATCTGCATATACATCGGTAGAGAGTAACGGGAATTGCTCTCCCTGCACCCCTTCAGTTTGAATGAAAAAATAAGGTGAAGCATTCACATCAGGATCCTGACTGTACAGGGATGTAGTGTAAGTAATCAGTGCAAGCACGTAGCTGAATCTTAGGTATTTGATCATTTTTACTGGATTTGAATTCACAATTGATTTCGAGGTCAAATTGCATCAATTCAAATATGATCACATCGGGAAATGAGAAAGCGTATTGATTCAGCAGGAATTCGTTTATTATCCTCCAGAAATTGAAAATCCTCAAAACAGGACGGGTGATTAAGATCTGGGTCCTCGTTACCGTCTTCCGATTTTCAGTATGTATCTTTGCCGCAACCTGAAGATAAATCCTCTTTAAAGCTCTATGAAGGTTGATAAGATCAAAGAATATATAGTCCATTTCAGGAAGCACATCATGTCAAGTGGCACAGATGAGATGCTCTTCAAATGGGAAATACAGAAGAATTTCCAACAGTACTGGGAGGGAGATGCCAGCGATATGGCAACCATGTTTCAAAAGGCCCTATCCAGTAAAATCTCAGGCCGCCTGTGGGGTGGCAGCCAGGATTCTGCCAAATCAGTGATGGTGGAATTCATGGAAATGAATCCCCTTTTCGTGCAGGCAATGTTTAAGGACTTGTTTGATGAAAATAAGGACATCACTATGCGTATCGAACGCTTTAAATTTCACTGTAATCAGTTGCTGGAAGACCTGCAAAAGATCCGCAAGAAGGCGAACCACCACTATCACAGTGACACCAAAATCATCTCACTGTATTTAGCTCTGAACACGCCTGCACAATACACGATCTTTGACTATGAGCCCTTTAAGAAAACTATGCAGGCCATCGAAGCGAGGACGATGCCGGCAGCATATGATGTAGAACGTTTTTTTAAGACCGCTAAAATATTCGATACTTTTATCCGCCAGGATGAAGATTTAATAGACTTCATAAATACGGAAATAGAAGCTGACTCCTATTATCATGGCTACACAATGTATCTAGCCTATGACTTTTATCAGTACGTGGGAAAAAATGTCTGATGTCGATTTTCGACTTTTCATTGGTCTTAAAGTAAGCATGCACACTTGACCGCTCAAGAGGTGACACCAAATCTAGTTCACTTTGATAACTAGAAAACGAGGTGGAAATGCTAAGTAGTCTGCCTTTTCTACACTCTGTAAGTGAGATATTTCTAAACTTTGGAATTCCGGCTCCTCATCAAAAAATAAAGTGGCTAAGTAGATATGTCATAGAGCCTAATCTTTATGACCAATAACACCCCGCCATGAGCGTTACACATAATTTACTCAGATTTCGATAAAAAGAGTGATAGATGCTCTTGAAGTCAAGCACTCACGTCTGCATTTGGCAGTAGCTATATGCCGAATTAGATCTCAACTTTGGCGTAATAAACATTAATGCCTCATGGTTAAAGTTCTATCAAGCAAAATATGAGCTCATTCAGCTTACATGGTACACCCAGGATGGTATCTCCGAATCTACTATCGACCAACAGGATTCTATCATAAATACACCTAAACAATCAACTTATGCACAAATTTTGGCATCTTGTATAAATCAGATACATAAATGGGATCGCTGTAGACGGGAAAAGATTATTGAAGCAGATCTCATTGCGAGATATAATAGTATCTGGACAATCGGTAACTCAAACTCACCTGAAACAATTACAACAATGCGAAGACGTAATTTCTTAAGACACAGTTTGGCCACGGGAGTCGGTCTTTCATCATTTTCCCAAAGCAGGTATCGTGAAACTACTACAGATTCCGATGATCTAATAAAGGCGATGAATAGACCGGTCTTAAACATACCTGAAATTAAGTCTCCAGTCATTATTGACCACATCGAGTTACTACGCTATAAAGACAACTTTATTTGCCGAGTTATTTCTGCAGACGGGGCAGTGGGACTAAGTGTGAGCAACAACATGCAAATGGTGTCCTTATACCCCATTTTCTTACTAAGAATTAAGCCCTTCTTTATTGGGAAAGATGCCCGACAGCTAGAAAAACTACTCGAAGAGTTATATGTATTCAAGAGCAACTATAAATTGCAAAGCCTGGCCTTATGGGTTCCCGTTGCCACTTTGGAATTTGCTATACTGGATCTCCTGGGGAAGATTTGTGAAAAACCGTTAGGTAAAGTCATAGGTAAAATCCATAATGAGAAAATAGCCGTATACCAAGCAAATAATTATCGTGGCAGGAGTGCTGATGAATCTTTAGAAAAAATCAAAAAGGCTGTTGAAGAATCTGGAGCCAAGGCAGTGAAATTCAAAATTGGTGGCCGCATGAGCAGCCCGGAAAATCCACCTGGTCGATCAGAAAGATTAATTGCGCTTATACGTGAGGAACTTGGCTCCGAAATGAAAATCTATGCCGACTCCAATGGCTCTTATGACCTGGAGGAGGCTATTAGGATCGGTAATTTACTTCATAAGCACAATATAGACTTCTATGAAGAGCCGGTGCCCTTTGACTGGTATGAAGAAACCAGGATTGTTGCTAAAAAATGCAAGGTCCCAATTGCTGGTGGTGAGCAAGAAGGCAGTATGCATAATTTCCTATGGCTCATTGATCATGACGCGCTACAAATAGTACAACCCGATATATTTTACTTTGGTGGTATGATTCGTTCTATGCGAGTAGCAAGAATGGCAGAAACAAAAGGACTAAAATGTGTTCCTCATATATCAGGATCTGGTCTTGGACATATATACATGGCGCATTTTGTTTCGGCATTACCAAACGCTGGCCCTTTCCATGAATATAAAGGACCCTCAGAAGATATTCCTATGACTTGTGCCACGTCAAGTCTCCGGAGCGAAGAGGGTTTGATCACGGTACCCAAAGGTCCGGGTCTTGGCATTGATCTTGAGAACGAATTTTTAAAGTTGCATAAAGTAATACCGGTGTAAGTTTACTAACCTATGCTACCGTACTACAAGCTTCCATGGGTATGTGGTAAACCACAATTACGATGACATATATGGAATTTCACCGGTCATTTGTATAGGAATTGATTAAATACCTACCGTTGACAATATCACATTGATCATTAGATGCATAAATAGGAAATCATTTTGTCACAAGCATAGATGTACTAACTCCATTCTTCCACCCTTAGAGGTCAGGTGAAGACAAAATGTTAGAGACTGATGTTGAATGTACATTTTTTTGTGAATTTACCAATATTTCTTTCTACACTCGACATCAATATGCCAGAGCATTCATCCACCAAATAGTCTATGCATATCCAAAAATACTTTTGTCTCAACGGATCTAAACTATCGTTATATCCAGTTGGTGGCTAAATCACTGGCCCCCATCAGCGTCGGTTTGCTGTTCTTTCACCCAGGAATGTCGCCTGGAATTCATTGCCGGATCTTCGCTCATCCAGACCCATAGTTTTATCAAACCATTTTGATGCGCACTGGTTAAAAAACTACCATCTTGATTAAAATCCAGGTATTCCGCATGATCACTGGCCCACGATTTATGGGCAACCGGTATTTCGTCTTTATTATAATTCAAAATGTCTGAAAGTCGATAAATGTAAATATAAGGGTCATGTCCGGCATGTACTATGTATTGGCCGTTGGGATGCCAGGTAATCGACTCGATTTTCTTACCGGTGTGGTTAAATCTCTTCACCAGTTTATTGATTTGCCAGTCCCAAAGATAGACGGTGCCACGAGCTTGCTCAGATTGCCCTACTGCTACTACATAATTACCATCAGGTGAAAATCCACCACTTGTATAGGTCACATAATATCCGGGTGTAAGAGTCTGTAGGAGATTCCATCCATCGACCTGGTATACTTTAACCACGCCATGACCTACAGCCAGGAGATATTTTTCATCGTTCGAAAAAAACAATTCATTCACAGTCTGACCAAAGTCAATGGATTTAATTTCATCACCAACGGACATATCAAAAACACGAATCCAACCGTGTTTACTGCCGTCATCATCGGTTGATACTTCCTCACCTGTCACAAGCAATAGTCCAGACTTTGACCATGTCAGACCATCGATTCCGCGAGAATGCTGCAAGACTTTGTGAATCTCACCGGTAGTACTTTCGTATACCGTCACAAGGTAGTCCTCACTGCAAGCTGCAACAAGTGTACCGTCCGCTGACCAGCCCACCCGCTCGATTTCTTCCTCAGCGTATTTTCTCCATTGCTCTGTACCATCCGAAGTACGCCACATTATGACAGAATTATCATACTTGGAGCCACTCACCACATATCTGCCATCAGGTGAAAACTCAACACTTTCAACAGAACCTGGTTCTCCCAGGGCATCAGCTACTCTTGACCATACTGGTTCTATTCTCAAGGAATAATCTAAAGGATCCTGGGCACCCGTGATAGTACAATTAGCGATTATAAAAAAAAAAGTCATTAAGTCCCTAACATTCATTTCAATAGATTTTAGACGTACGAATTTGAAAAGATCTGAAATTGCAACTTCCTGCAAAAACTTGTGATCAAACCCTGGATTACCTCTTAAAATAAAGAGATTATTCTATCATTACAGAAAAGAAATTCCACGCCTTCATTTTATCTTATCATCTTCAGTAAATCGAAGCCATCTAATCTGATATCCCCTAACCGAATTATCACCTTTTATATGCATATTTAAAATATTTTCTCGATTGATATAATCAAGATCGGCAATAGGAAGCTAGTCTTCAATGTCCAACAACGAATGCTTATGACCCTGCGGAGATAAATAGAAAATGGTCCCCTCCTGGTCTGCGATCACGTATCGATCTTTACCAATCCTTTGCAACATCGACTCCCAGACCTATTCTATCCACCAACAACAATGGTTTGCGATTTGCTCGATTGACTGACAATAATGCTTGTCAAAATTTCATGCAGGATTCTAAATAGGTCCAAATGGCTACTCTATTTTACCACCTACTTAGTCACCTCATCTTCATATTCATCTTCAAATACCTGATCCACAGGCTCCCATAATTCTATTTTGTTGCCTTCCGGATCCATGATATGTAAGAATTTACCATATTCGAATGACTCGATATCATCTACGATCTCCACTCCAGACTTTTCTAACTCAACCTTGAGCGCCTCCAGGTCATGGACGCGATAGTTGATCATAAAGTCCTTTTGCGAAGGCTGCATGTACGTACTGCCCTGACTGAAAGTGCTCCATTGTAAATAGGACTTCTTTTCGGGATTTTCAGAGTCTCTCGACTCAAAGAGTGATCCATATTCATTGGTGACCAGACCTAAATGATCTCGATACCAATTTCGAGTGGCGACCGGATCCTGACACTTAAAGAATATGCCGCCTATACCTGTTACTTTTTTCATGACTTCGATTTTAATTCTTTTTCAAAATAATGGCACTGATAATCGTGACTATCAAACCTACAGGAAAGATTTCTGTGAAAGTAATCCCGGCCTTGAAAAGAGGATTCTTATACAGTTCCTGATAGTAAGCCATGTCAGATTTATGCTTGGCAATTTCCTCAGCCGTAGCCCCGGAAGATTCCATTTGTTGCAAGGTACTTTGAGCATATTGCTCAGCAAAATCCGGCAGAAAAAGTCCGGATATCACCATCCATCCGATCACGTAGATAGCGGATGCAACGAGACTAATATATAATCCGACAAAAAATGCTCGCTTAAAAGGTATAGCGCCTCCCAAATGTCGATCCCGGTAAGTACGCACACCAAAGAAGATGAGAGACAAAGCCACCAGCATCGTGGCATATCCTAAAAGCTCACCACGCTCCATAAACTCCGGTGAGTCCATAAAGGGAATCGAAATAGCCAGCATCAGGACAGTGATTGATCCGGCAATAATCCCATAGGTCCAAATAATTCGTTTCATAAGATTTAGATTTTGCCTCAAATCAATGATATCCCCCTGAAAAATCACTCATACTTTAGTACCAATCCCCATAATGGTACGAAAGTATGACCCTGAAAATGCTTTAATGAACCAATCCCAACTCCTTGGCTCGTGTGACCGCCTGGGTGCGTCTCTTCACATCTAATTTACTGTACAGATTGGATGAGTGGGTCTTCACTGTATGTATGGATATGTACAGTTGATCAGCTATTTCCTGATTTGAACAACCCTTTGCAATCAGCTTCAGCACATCTAATTCGCGCTCACTCAAGCCCAGCGCTTCAATCGACTCCGGGTCGGGCATTACCGTACCAAGCGAATGATTTTCATTGTTTCTCATCTGTCTGGCAATCCAGATACCCAGCGCTGTAAAACCAATCGCCATGATTCCCATGTAAACATCAATACTGAATCCACGCACCAGATATCTATACTCAATCGCCTTGAGCAGCATTAGGATGAGACCCAGAGCCAGTCCGTATATGAGGATGGATCGCTTCATGGGTTTCAAAATACAAATTATTGCAGTTGGTGGTCAGTCTGTTCAGTATGCTGTGGGCGGTCCTTGGTCCTTCAGTCGCCCAGTCTTCAGCCTTCAGTCAGCAGTGGGCAGTTTTTCAATGGGTAGTTTTTCAGTCAGCCTGGCAGTCTTTGTGGTAGCAAATTTATGCACACTAATTTTGATAGAAGGCGGGGATAATGTACTCTTCCATTTCTTTCCAGGCCATAGTGTGCTTCAGCGCCAAATCATGCGGATTGTGGTGCATGAATAACGTGACCAGGTCCAGATCAGGCACGATAAACAGGAATTGTCCGCCCAATCCTTCCGCCCAAATAACGGGAAACTCTGTACCGTCGGATCGCAAATGTCCGTTCCACCATTGGTAGCCATACCCTCCTGTTTCACCACGTTGCCGGACTGGTAGATGAAATCTAGTAGATTCTTCAATCCAGGATCTTGAAACTATTTGCTGGCCATTCCACTGACCGCTATTGAGTACTAACTGGCCTAGTTTAAGAAAATCACGCGGACGCAACCATAGTCCACCTCCGGTATGAATGATACCATTTAATGCATACCAATGATATTGCTGAACCCCCAGGGGCTTAAAGAGATGAGCTGCCGCATATTTATCAGCAGTTACTTCGGCTACATCCAGAAGTACTCCTCCAAGCAAAACTGACAGGCCGGTATTGTAATTGAATTTATCGCCGGGAGAAGCACTTATCTCTAGATTCCGATTTAGCATGAAATGATACATATCGGGACTCTCATTCAATACCCTAAGATCATGATGAGAATCAGACAGAGGAAGCTCCCATTCATTCCAATGCAAACCCGCGGACATGGTAAGGGCGTCCTTAAGATCTATCCGCTTAAAGGCTGAGGACATTGAATCCTTGTATTGAGGAAAGTAAATCTCTAAGGGTTGATTGAGGTCTTCGATAAGTCCCGCGTCAAGAGCCGTACCGATCAATAAAGAAACTACACTCTTGGTACAAGATTGAAGCGTATGTGGTTTTTCACGTGCACCTAAATGAAAATACTCCTCCACAACTAGCTGACCTCGATGGGCTATCAGGACGGCATCCAGTCCCTGAAACTCACCTTCAATCACACGCTGAAAGAGATCAGCCAATGGACCATTTTCAGAAGATCCTCCAAAAGCTGCAACCTCCCATCCATCTGATTCTTGTGAGGGTGACTTATAATTCCATTCTCGGAGCCTATGATTATTTTCATCCACTCTGGCCGGCATCTGCGAAACCCATTGATCGGCTTTCTCAAATGACAAGGTATCATCACCCTCCAGACTAAATCCAGACATGATTCCATCAATTGAGCGTTTATCTCCTG
>JAUILM010000220.1 GCA_030432855.1 Bacteroidia bacterium | reverse complement strand
CAAAAGATTTTAACTGGGATGCGACTTTCAACTTTGGCAGCAACAACAATGAAGTACTTGAGCTAATAGACGGTGTAGATCAGTACGTCTACGGTGGCAATGGTGTAACGCTGATAGCACAGGAAGGGGGCTCACTTGGCGACATGTGGGGCACCGGACTGCGAAAAGTAGAAGACCCTAACAGCCCTTATTTTGGTGAGGTAATTTTTACAAAAGGATTAGTAAGCGAAGACAATGAATTGCAAAAATTAGGAAATTATAATCCTGATTTTACACTCGGTATCGCAAATGACCTTTCATATAAAAACTTCAAATTAAGTTTTCTTTTTGACTGGAGACAAGGTGGAGAACTTTTATCAAGAACTCGTCTAATCGGAGCAACTGCCGGCAATGTGGTCGAGACATTGTGGGGTCGCGCACCTGAATTTGGTGGAGCACATCCTGGTATTTATGACTCCGGTCTCACCTGGGTGGATGAAACCAATGGTCAGACGTACTCTGATGGAGTGATCGGTGCCGGTGTAGAAGAAGTCTTAGATGCTGATGGTAACCTGATGGGTTATGAACCTAACGACTTTATCGTACATGCCAATGCTTATCACAACAATCGATACAGAAGACAGAATGAGTCTGAAGGTATCTACGATGCAACCTTCGTGAAATTACGAGAAGCCAGACTGACGTATTCAATACCAGCCAGTGTACTTAGTAAAACATTTATTAACCGATTAGACATTTCACTGATTGGTACAAATCTCTGGTTGTGGGCAAAAGAATTTAATCACGGAGATCCTGAATTACTTTCCTTTGGTGGAGGACAATTCGTTCCTGGTGTTGAAAATGCCACTGTACCGTCTACCAAAAGTTATGGCGTTTCACTCAATGTTGAATTCTAATCTAATCCCACACAAAATTTAAAGACATGAAGAATTTATTATTAAAAGTAATGTCAGTGGTATTCGTACTAATGAGTCTCACTGCCTGCGATAAATTTGATGTGGTAAATGAAAATCCTGATGTAGCCACATCCATTAATAATAATCCCGAACTCCTACTCACAAATGCTCTGATTAACTCGATCAGACGTACTGTGGGTGATGCCTGGAGTGAAGGCAACCTTATGGCACAATATGGTGCCCGAATTGTATTTACTGAATTTGATTTATTTAACTGGGGCACACAATCGGGTACATGGGAAAGCCACTACCTCACAATCCGTGACCTGGAAGAACTGAAGAAAATTGCCGTAGAAACAGGAAATGCAAGCTATGAGTCCGTAGCCATTATTACACAATCCTGGTTATTTCAGATCCTGACAGATATGTGGGGAGATGTTCCCTACAGTCAGGCAGCAAAAGCAGTCTCTGAAGAAGCGATTTTCCAACCTGTATACGACGCTCAGCAAGACATCTATACGGGACTCCTTGCAGACCTAAAAAGAGCCAATGACTTGCTCTCACAAGGACCACTGACACAAATCAAGGGTGATATTATGTTCCAGGGCGATCTGGATCGATGGAGAAGATTTGCCAACTCATTGCGGCTGAGAGTTGCTATGCGATTGTCGGAGGCTGATCCTGCTATGGCCCAGTCCAACATCACTGAAATCGTCAATAATCCGGCCCAGTACCCAGTGATGGAAGGAAATGAGCATAATGCAGCGCTTGTCTTTCTTAATGCCAATCCAAATGCACATCCTATCACAGAGGAGTCTGTCTACCGGGTAGGATCTTTTAATGAGTACCGTATCAGCGAGACCTTTGTGGGCCTTTTACGGGAAGCAGAAGACCCACGTCTGGAGTTTTTGGCAGATCCGACTGCTAACTCTGTTGGTGCCGGAAATCCTGTGATTGAAGGGATGCAAAACGGCATTGTGGATGGCCCCGCCTATACCTACAAAGGGGGTGATGCAAATCTCTCGAAATTCAACATCGATTATTTCTACTTCCAACCCAATGCTAATGAAGGTCGTCTGATGACGTACAGTGAGGTGCAGTTTATCATGGCAGAAGCCGCTCAGCGCGGTTGGATATCCAGTGATGCGGAGACGCACTACCATGAAGGTATACAATCGAACTTTGCATATTGGAATGTAGACATGCCTAACGACTATCTGGGTCGTGCTTCCGTAGCCTACGATGGTAGTCTGGAGCGTATCATTAAGCAAAAATACCTGGCACTTTTTTATATCGATTATCAGGGATTTATTGAATTTAAACGCACCGGATTCCCATCGGAAATTCAGCCAGGACCCGATGCATTGTTTTCTGAATATCCCAGCAGATTTCAATATCAGTCCAAGGAAATTGCATTGAATAGGGCCAACTATGATGCTGCGGTATCACGGCAAGGCCCGGACGAATTACTTACCAAAGTGTGGTGGGAACAATAGCCCATGCGATCAGAAAACTTTAATATAACCTCAATTACTACCAGGAAGATTCCATTATGGATCTTCCTGGTTCTTTTTGCACTTTCATGTAATAACCCAATGCCAACCATCCCAGATTTTTCCCAGGGATGGCAATGGTCCATTTGTGCAAATCAGAGTCTCTATGTAGAGGAAGTATCTCCGGCAGATCGCTCGTGGCAGCTTATCGATTTGCCACACCGGGTTCACTTACCCAATACTGCCCTCTGCTACCAAAAAACCATCACAGTGCCTTGTGCTGGGTACCTGTATGTAAATGCAGATGATGGAGCTCAGGTCTTCATAAACAGATCACAGGTATATAACACCTCGGGATACTATTTTGAGATACCCTCCATGACGGACTCTTTGCCGGTGCTGATTCGTGTCTTGAATAATGCAGTAGAGGGAGGCTTAAAAGAAGTCAGATTTATCCCACAAGATACCTTCAAGCTGCTCAGTGAACGTACCCAATTCGCTGCTGGCAAAGGTGATCTAAAGATGCATCCATCTTATCAAGACCTGTCGATTTTACCTGACTCACAATTTTTGGCAACTGACATCACATCCTTCAGTTTCACAGCATGGGGAGATAGTCAGGGTGGTTGGGATACCTTTTCCAAACTTAGTCATCAAATGTCCAGACACCAAACATCATTCACTGTCGGTCTTGGCGATTTGGTTTCAGATGGAGTTAATCCCACACAATGGCAATCATTTCTCTATTGCCTAACGCCCTTTTTTGAAAAAGGCATTCGGGTATTTCCGATTGTGGGCAATCATGACTATGATGGATATTATGACCATCTAAAACCCAAAGAATATATTCGACATTTCCTGTACCCGGATCAATCTACCCATAGCTTCTGGACTTTTGGATCCTCAGCCTTTCTGGTTCTTGACCCTAATAAAAACTTCCCTCTGGCACTGGATGACGTTCAACTCGATTGGGCCTTACAATGGATTAATAGTACATACTGGAAGCATGCAGATTGGCGGTTCGTACTCATTCATCAACCACCCTACGCAGCAGGATGGCCATCTTATGAAGGCGATTTGTTTATACGCACATTTATCGATCAATATGCTGAATCAAATAAAATCGATTTTGTGCTTTCAGGACACTGTCACGATTTTGAATTTCTTCAAAAAAAGTATGGTCAGCAAAAAACAAACTTTATAGTACTGGGAGGTGGAGGTGGAGGATTAGAACCCACAGAAAACGATACCCGGATAAAAATGGACACCATCATCAACCAGCACCACTATGCGCTATTTCAGATCACACCTGATTCGATTGTGATAGATATTCAGGGAATGGGCATAAGCTCAATCTGGGAAAAAACAATCGTCAGGTAGTCTACCATATTGACAATCTATACCGGAATGGGTTTTACAAGAAATTAATACCCCCTTATAAGAAAGGAAACATTTTAGTACGTAATTCCCTCTCAAATAATCTTTGACAAAGAGCCTTAGGATTTGAGTCGCATACTAATCTTACTGATAATATCCTTCAGCATATCACTAATGGCTCAGCAACCCTTTGACTGCCACCATGATATCTATAGGGTCATCGAACAGCAGGGAGGCAGTCAACTGCAAAAAATAGTTCCGACACAGGATGCTCGTTCTTTTGCATTCGAGGACCTGCATTATTTCAGTACCAGAAGAATAAATGCAACCGGCTTTAGACAAGCGGACGGATTCATATATGGCCTCCTACTAGGCAGCAGCTATACCCTCTGTCGGATCACGGGAGACTATCAATTGGAAGAACTCAAAGAAATTACTTCACTCCCATCGAATCTCTTATTTGTTGCCGCTGACATAAGTCCCGATCAAAGATTTTTGGTAATCTTCGGGTACAGCACTGACGAACCTGGAAATATGTTGGCATTGGTGGATCTCACGAATGATCAATATGAAACACAGATATTTCCACTAATTCAAACAGGCCCAACAAGCGATGTAAAATGTGCAGATATTGCCTTTCATCCGACGACCCATTTATTGTACGGATACGATCATTATAATCAGAATATAATCACGATCGATATTAACCTTCGACAGATTAGTGCACCGACTGCCATAGGTGACCATGCAATCAGAGGGAATGTGCCCAGCATTTTTTTTGATGAGAATGGAGTTCTGTATGGTATTGGATCAGAAACAGAATTGCTGACCAATCGATCCTTACTTCAATTCGATATCGAAAATAATAACGTCCATATTATACGATCCTTGCCTTTCGAAGGAAATCAGGATGCCTGCTCTTGTCCACCACGGTTTCAACTTTGGAATCGGTTTCACAACAAAAATTGGTCACCTTGTTCTCAGCAAATAATTACGGTGTCTGTGTTCAACTATACGGATACCATACTGGTAAGAAATCTTCTGGACAGTTTTCCATCATTTATTGTTATCGACTCTATCCATACCGACTTGTCACATGACTCAATTAATGGCTTGGGGACTCATTGGATCCGAATTAAAAACTTAGTTATCCCGTCTGGCGTAGATAGTTTGCAACTATTTGTTTCTGTTGGTGAAATAATCGAGCCAGGTGCCTATGAGAACACCGTGTATTTAACTCAGGGTGCAGATCAATTTCTCCAAGGTCAGACGATCACTTCTGATGATCCTGAATCCCTGCCGATTGGCGATCCTACTTCATACTTTGTCAGTCGCCTCAGCTTTCAGTTTGATAGGGATACCCTATTTCTATGCAATGGTCTGGGCGAGATGCTTAAGGCAGAAATCGCAGGGAGTCAATATCTCTGGTCTAATGGTGACACAGCATCCTCGATATTTGTTACCGACCCAGGCACTTATTGGTTAGAGATATCCACCAACTGCGAATCCTTTAGGGATAGTATCTATATCGATACATCAGGTACCGACCTCACACTTCCAGACACGATTCATGGTCAGCTCGGAGAGATCATCGAGATGCATCCAGATGTCCATAGTAGCAGCGAGATTATAGGATATTTTTGGTATGATCCTGATGAGGTCCTCTCCTGTGTATCCTGTCAGGAGCCTTCATTGATGCTTACTGGCAATGGATCACTTTCTTTACAAGTTATTTCATCTCATGGATGTGAGTCAGAGGATTCCACAACACTCATTCTTCGGAATATTGAAGTCTTTGCTCCCAATGCCTTCACGCCCGATGACAACGGAATAAATGATCGATTTAATTTATGGGGCAATGATGTGTATGAAATTGAACACCTTCAAATCTTTGATCGCTGGGGAAATCGAGTATATCAGTCTAGACAACTCACTACCAATAATGATTCAATCGGATGGGACGGAATGGTTAAGCGACAGAAGGCTCCACCCGGAGTGTATTTATGGAAAGCCACGATCGTAAATCGAGGATTTCAACGTCAGGAATTTGCGGGATCGCTGCATTTAATTCGCTAATCATGTAATGTCAGGATTAATAAATCCAGGTCTTCTCATGTTAAATGTTAAATTAACTTTACAATTACATTTCATTATTGTTACATTGGAAGCTACCCGAACGAAGGAAGTTTCAAATGCAATGGTGGTTACTGCTCACGATATTCATCATCATTCCTTGCACACTATTAGCACAGGATGGTCTTTGTCTTGATAATAACTTCAGAGTGATGGAGACGGGAATCTCTACGATTCTTCAGGAGATTCACTATGATGAGAGTTCAGGAAAGTATTGGTTTACAGATATACAGCATTATCCGGATCGTAGACTAAATGCCATTGCCTATTTTAACGCTGATCAGAGAATATATGGTCTGGATCTTTCTAATGGCGTAGAGCTCATCTCGATCGGTGCAGACCTGGTCTTACACAGCCATGGGACCCTGCCGGTTGTGAATGACCTACTTTATGTAGCAGCTACCCTGGATCAGGATCACGGAATCATGTATGTACTCGGATATCATAATGATGTAGATCATGCAGTTTTACTAACGATCAACCTACGGACAAGAAGAATCGAGAAAGAATTACCTGTATTTTCCGACCAGGCTTTGGCCTGTGCAGACCTGGTATTTGATCATGGTAATGGACAGCTGATAGGATTCGACCATAAATCGCAAATTCTCACTGCGATTATTCCTAAAGAAAATCATGCTGTAACCGAGCCCCTTTTTTCATCAACTGTCGATATTTTTGGTGGTGTTCCTTCACTTTTTTTTACCCATCGTGGAAAGCTGCTTGGCATTGGATCACCCGCCCTGGGTGCAGACTATCATCTGTATGAATTTCATTTGAGGACTCAAAAAACTTCAATTCTTCAGGACCTTTCGTATGAAAATAATCAGGACGCCTGTACGTGTGCACAGCCTATTTTATTTACAAATGAATTCAGTCCCCATTTACATCATTGCGATGAGGGTCTATTTGTTCTGAAAATAAAAAATATTAAAAACCACGGAGAATATATCACGGTTTCTGATTCTCTTCCATCCACCACTCATATTATTTCTTTGACGGCAAATCAGCCGATCCAGATTGTGAGTGGCGGAGTAGGATATAATTATTTTTCCATTCAATTAATGATAGACGATGTAAATAATTTAGAGATCGAAATAGGTATAAAGGGTAATGAGGGAATAGGTGATGTGAGCGACCTGAGCCAATCAATTCTCTATTTATCTTCCGACACTCTATTTTCTGATGACCCCAACACCCCCTATCCAGGTGATGCCACGACATTTACACTTAACTCTGAAGAGGAAAAAATTGATACGTTTTATCATGACATATGCAAAAATGAATATCTAACCCTACATACAAATATCACTCAGCAGGCAGAGGTGGCATGGAGCACAGGCTCCACAGATAGGACCATCCAGGTTTATAATGAAGGACAATACACCGTGCAGATGCAAAGTCCTTGTCAATCTATTCGAGAAGTCCATATCGTTCGCGAACGAGATCTTCAAATTGACCTGGGGCCAGATACTCAGATTGAGGATTACAAAGCCTTTGAGCTTTCTCCTTCCCTGCACAAAGGTGACAGCATAGCATTGTTCACATGGAATGGAACAGAGAACTACCATTTATGTAACCATTGCTCATCACAGATCCTGAACATTCAGGAATCTGGCTATGTCCAACTTACGGCCATGAATAAATTTGGCTGTATCGCCATCGATCAAATTCAATTCACGGTCAGACCTGCAGAATTTTTTATTCCGAATGCATTTACTCCTAATGGAGATCTTACCAATGAATTGTTAAGGGTATATAGTTCGGCCTCTTTTACATTGGAGAGCGTACAGATATTTAATCGATGGGGTTCTATCATCAACATGAGCTCAGGGATACAGGATGAAAACGATATTTTATGGGATGGCTCAGCACAGGGACGTCCTGCTCAACCCGGAGTCTATTTATATCAGGCATCTATCATCAAGAATTCGGGAGAACGCAAGCTACTCACCGGTGAGGTTACCTTGCTTCGGTAATATTCAATCCAATTTAATACATGGAAAAGTTTTGTTGAATCACTATAAGTAGGATGGTATCGCCTATCTTTTGCTTCGTCATCTCTTAGGCCTCTACTCTCTGTCATATCAAATCATGGTTGTGTTTTATCTACGTTCTTTTTATTAATTTGTAAGTAACAGAAAACATAATTGTCATGTCACGTCTCTTACTCATGCTTAGCTTACTCGTTTCCTTTCAAAATCTTCTAAGTCAGCAGTTCACGGGCCAAGTAATTGATGACGGTGTATCGATCGGATATGGGCTCGCTATCGGAGATGTGGATGGTGACGGTCTTGATGACATAATTCTCGCAGATAAGGAGGCCTTTGTATGGTACCAAAATCCCAATTGGAACAAACATGTAATTATTGAGAATCTAACGGAAAGAGATAATGTATGTCTGGCAGCGCGTGACATCAACAATGATGGAAAGGTAGAAATAGCCGTGGGAG
>JAUILM010000980.1 GCA_030432855.1 Bacteroidia bacterium | reverse complement strand
ATTGCGGAGATTTCATCACCTTCGAAGCGAGGACAATTAGTAGCGTTGTACCAGTTCAATATTGTCTTTGGGATACTGGTGGCTTTTGTATCCAATTATTTGATTGGAGAATATATCGAGCATAATTCCTGGCGGTGGATGCTGGGAGTGGAAGCAATACCCGCAGCCATTTATTGCATCATGGTACTCCGAGTGGCAGAGAGTCCCAGATGGTTATTAGCCAAGCAAAACGATGAGGAGTCCGCACGAGAAGTCCTCAGCTGGATGTACACTTCGCAGGAAGCCATTAATAAAGTGATTGATAATGTGAGAAACGCCGGTATCGAACGTGCTAAGAGTAATCTTTTCTCAGGGAAGTACAATTTTGCGCTGACGCTGGCTTTTCTGATTGCCTTCTTCAATCAATGGTCCGGAATCAACTTTGTACTGTATTATGCACCCCGACTATTGGAGGCGGCAGGGATTGGTGCTGAAGATGCACTTATCAGTCTCTCGGCTGTAGCCTGGTGCTATGCCACAGGCGCCGATCAAATGCTTTTGCTGAGTTTTGTTCTCATGTTTATTGCGTCACATGCCGTGGGACAGGGTGCTGTCATTTGGGTTTTTATATCCGAGATATTCCCAACGGAGGTGCGTGCCAACGGGCAAGCCTGGGGCTCTGGTACTCACTGGGTATTTGCCGCCCTCATTACCGCACTGACGCCATTTTTCATTGATTTAGTAGGAGATAATCCATGGCCTCTATTTGCCGCATTTGCCGTGATGATGGTATTCCAGCTATTGTTTGGCATATTTATGATGCCGGAAACCAAAGGCGTCAGTCTGGAAGAGCTCCAGAAAAAATTGACGAAGTCATCGGCCAAAGCATAATTAGATAGTATGAATTTACAGGTTGTGAATGGCGCTCTGATTGGGCATCGTAGGACGCCCGGATATTTCCTTGTATTGCTGTATTTGACAATGATTTCGACAGCCTGCAAAGATCAACCGGCAGCCGATATTTCTGCAGAATCTGTTGAAATACAGGAAGTAACATATAATGAAAAACATCGTCCTCAACTGCACTTTTCCCCTCCCAAGGGTTGGATGAATGATCCGAATGGCCTGGTACACTTTGAGGGTGAGTACCATCTGTTCTATCAATACTACCCCAATGATATTCAGTGGGACACGATGCATTGGGGGCATGCCGTAAGCCAGGATTTGGTACACTGGGAAAATCTTCCCATCGCTATTTACCCAGATGAATGGGGTTGCATTTTCTCCGGAAGTGCGGTGATAGACTGGAACAATACCACCGGATTTGGTGATGGGTCGGTTCCACCCATGGTCGCAATATTTACCCAGCACCATTTCGACAAAGAAAAGGCAGGTACTAATGATCATCAAACACAATCTATAGCCTATAGTCTTGACAGGGGACGAACCTGGGAGATGTATGATGGAAATCCGGTGATCGGTAATAATGGGATTCGTGATTTTCGGGATCCCAAAGTACGATGGCATGAGCCGTCTTCCCGATGGATCATGACATTGGCGGTAGGTGACCACATACGATTTTATGCCTCGACC
>JAUILM010000219.1 GCA_030432855.1 Bacteroidia bacterium | reverse complement strand
TCGAATTGAAAATCTTGACGAACCCACAATATATGCATTGTCGGTCATGGGAAACGAGGGCCCTACAGATATGCGTGATTACACCGGCATAAGGAGGCTTCACCTGCGCATATCGTACGATCCATTTCAAAAAGTACTATATATAATCACAAAAATGGATGGGAAAATCTATCGGGTGGTGGGTGCCGAGGTGATCTAAATTTATTTACAGTCCTGAATCAATTTTTCAGTTGTCAACCTTTTATTATCTTCGTCACTCAATAGCAAAACATGTATTGTATTAAAGACAGATCAAATGAACAGTGGTGTTTGGAAATTCTCAATGACTTTGGTCATGAGACGAGATCAGCTTGCCAGGATGCAATACCCATTATGTGACACTAATAAAAGCATAACAAGTAAAAAAGGCGTCCCGGGTAGCACTCGGGACGTTTTTTTTTGATCTTTTTTTATAAAATATGGAGCATTAAAAACATAACATATTAAATCAAGGGATTACCATAGAGTTCAGTGTATCAAACACTTATAAAATCTAGCCCTCAACGTCAAATGATGAATGGGGAACAACACCCGAAACCGACCTTAATAATCTGATTATCAACTTATTACACCAATGCAATTTCTTGCCTGTTCAATATAATATCTATAGATTTGCACCAGTTAAAATCAAAGAGATGAATTACACAGAAATATTAAAAATCGAATGGAATTGTCAGCACGACTTTCAAGAAGACAGCCAAAGAAGGTCTCTACACAAGAAGATAAATATGATGTAATCTAATCTATACCATTAGCATATATCAAGCACCTTCTTGTTCGCAAGAAGGTGCTTTTTTTTAGCCCACAGTGTAGCACTGACCTGACTCTGCTTCAAGATGCACTCAATTTAGTACTGTATCATAAAAGGTAGAGGGTACGTAGATATAGTGATGAGACAATGAGTAAAGTCTATGGTTTGACAATTGAATTTTTTGAATCTAAATAAACAAAATCATGTATTTAAGTCTAGCAGATCAGTACTATATCAAAGCGCTGGATGTCTATCCTTACAATCTCGAGTATGTCATGGAGCATCTACAGTATGCATTGAGTTACGAGGAGGATCATGCCCAAGCGGTTTGTCTGTTGGGGCAGATTTACATGTATCAAATCAAGGACTATGCGTGTGCAATAGAATGTCTAACACGAGCACTGCATTTCGACCCAAATTACCCTGATACGTACAAGCATCTATCGCAGCTTCATGCATGGATGGGTCAATATGAGCAGTCAGAAGCACTCATTCGACAAGGTATGCAGGTATCGGGAATGGACCATTTTAGTCTCTTAAGAATCCTGGCATTATCGCATGAATATAGAGGCATGCTAAAGCAGGCAAAAAAAATATTCCGTAAAGCAGGAATTATGGCAATGACGACTGAAAATATTGATGAAATAGCATCAGATATAAAACGAGTCAAATGCAAAATAAAGGCCTCAGAGAGGAAATCAAGTAAGGATAAATCCAGATGACTTGATATCTGGTAGCAGTAGTTTATATGGTAAAACACCTCGCTGTGAATGAGGAGAATAGGGTTCATGTCCCGCTGCTACCCTCCAATTTTTACTACGCAAAATAATTGCGTATCAAAGTATGACCTTTACAAGATCAATGAAAGCATTGATTTAAGAATTGAAAAAAGAAACCAGAGATATAGTCACAAAAAGTGACAAAGAAGTATTCTCATAGAGCAAAAGATAGCACGATGAGAGTCTCCAAAAGACTCCATGTAACCATGGCTGTTGCTATTGGTTTGACGATCTGAGCACTGTGTGAACACATTAACCCAAGGGTCGTAGGTTCGAATCCTACTCATACTTTTGCGTATGATAGTTCAGTTGGTTAGAACATTGGAGTTTTCACGGATTTGCAGGTTCGAGTCCTGCTCCCGAAATCGGGATGGCGGAAGTGGTAGACGCAATAGATTATGGATCTATTTTTAGTGGAGATGATCCCTCTCAAAAAGGATCAGGAGAGACTATCCTCGGTATCACATCAAAATTGCGGCAAAATTGGCATACCACTTATTGCCCCAAAAGTATATAATTCAATCGTTTGATCTCGAATGGAGTCAACAAGTTGTGTAGCATCTAATTACCCTGTATGCTAATTCTATCTGTTATTAAGACCAGATACAATTAGAAAACACGGTTATCCTGAACGCACGACTTACGACTCGATCCATCGAAGGGTTGAAGATACCATGGATAGATCTCCAATTTTAATTGCATTTTTTAACACATTAATCATTCTAGACATGAGACTGATGAGAATTAAAGTCAATGCCTACGAAAAAGCGTTGGTATTTAAGAACGGACAACTAATTCGTGTTCTGGACACCGGTAGATACTGGATTAGTCCCTGGCACAAGGTCGTGAAATTTGACATTACGGAATTATTCCACCATGAAATTGATCTCGATCTACTATTAAGGTGTAAGGATCTCGAAGAAAGACTCAACGTGGTAGATGTATCGGACCATGAAATTGTAATTCAATACAAGAGTGGGAATTTCCATCAAGTCCTTGCACCTGGTAGATATCCATTTTGGAGTGATGGTGTGTCTTATACCTATGAGAGAATGAATATGAATGACATTGAGGTCAATCAAAATGTATCTCGTATAGTGCTACATAAGCCTGAAGTCCAAAAGTATGTTACAGTCCACGTAGTAGAAAACCATGAAAAGGCAATTCTATATGTCAGCGGAGAAATTCATAAAGAACTGACCCCCGGTTTGTACTACTTATGGAAGAATGAGAAACATGCCATGGTCGCTAAAGTCGATGTCAGGAGGCAACAAATTGAAATAAGTGGTCAAGAGCTATTGACAGCAGATAAAGCAGCAATTCGTATGAGTCTATTTGCTAGTTATCAGGTAGTAGATATTTTCAAAGCTCTGGCTGCAAGTAAGGACTACTCCAGACAGCTTTACATTACTCTGCAATTGGGCCTTAGAGAATACGTTGGTCAATACACGCTGGATCAATTACTTCGTAATAAATCAGCGATTGCACCATTTATTCTCAAATTCGCCAAAGCGCATGCACATGAACTCGGAGTCAATTTAATAGATTGTGGTATCCGAGATATCATCCTTCCCGGTGATATTAAGGAAATCATGAATCATGTGCTAGTCGCAGAGAAAAAAGCTCAGGCTAATACTATCATGCGAAGAGAAGAGACGGCCTCCACTCGAAGTCTGCTTAACACAGCAAAGCTTATGGAGGACAATGAAATGCTCTTCAAACTGAAAGAGATGGAATATCTCGAACGATTCGCAGACAAGATCGGTGAGATTACCGTCAATGGTGGCAGCCGTGTTGTGGATGAATTACGTACACTGATTAGCAGTAAATGAATAGCTCCCTCTGAAAGGGCTTCAGGGGGAGTTTAATTATTTAAATCACTCAAAATTTCATCATCTCCATATTTCACATTTCATGTCAATCGAACTTACTTTTTGCAGCTTTCCTATCCTGATATTTTTCTATAATGGTCAGATGATAGCTCGCTTGTTCATCGGTCAGCTTTCTTAGCTGTAACCTATTACTTTTTTCCTCAAGAATAAAGAACAAGTTGGCATCCGCATGATCTTCAATTTCTGCACTAAGATACACGTCTGTACCTCGAACTACAACCTGACCCTTTCTATCAGGAATACTGTCTAATTGAACCATACATTTCGCCTCATCCAAACTTCCTATTTTATGATCAATAATATAGACATCAATAGGTAGGGGATTATCTGACTTTGAGTTTCTGAGAATTGTAATTGCCATCGGACCCTGACTAGGTTTACCCTGGTCAATTTCCTTAGAAAGGATTTCTCCATTACTGAGATTAAGATAAAATCTTGCCTCTCCTCTTATTGCCATTAACTCGGCGATGCCCCACCCGACTAATCCACCAGATATACCGAAAAATATGCTCCCATGAAGAACAATCCGATCATTTATATGCTTTGTATCCACAATAAATGTCACGCTATCTTTCTCTCCAGAAAAATTTAGCATATGATAATCAGTTCCTAATTTTATATACATATTTTGACCATCGCAAAAGCCCCAAATATTCTTTATGATTTCATTTTCCTGCTCCGATCTTACTTTCACAAGAATCCTTCCTTTGGCAGTATTTCGGCCCCAGTCCAGAATATATCCCTGTTTTATACCTGGTACATTGTTCCTGAACTGAAAAAAATTTTCGTAAAGACCTATCTCTAGCACATCTGCATGTAAAACTGGAAATGGTAAAGGTCCTAAATCCCAGAGATTTCCTATCCGTATGTTCTCAAACTTATTTTCCGATGACACTACCTCTTCAAAACTATCAATCATTTTCTGAAGTAAGGAAATCAGGTCTTTTCGATGTTTCCCTAAGGATCTAGATCCATTTCTTGAAAGTACAGCACCTGATTGATGTAAGATCTTAAGTCCATTCTGATCCCTTGTGATAAAATCTACTACGATCTCTGACCTCGAATCGACTCCTTTTGTCTCATATTCAGCTAATTGTAGTTTGATTATACGTAAATACAGTTTGTTCTTTCTTTCACGATCACGCCTTTGCTTCAGGACCTTCTGTAGTGCTATAGCCAAAGGAAGTTCAGTGACTAGTAATACAGGTCGTGCATAGTTTTCGCGAGAGATGAATCCAACAGACGAGGTATCCATGCGGACATCCAAAATTTGGAGATCATATTCTGAGCTACTAAAAGTGAGAGGATCCTCTTTTACAAGTTTGAGGGTTCTGGAGTGTTGACCCGCAATTGTAAATGTAAATAAGAAAAAAGATAGAAATGGAAGTAAAAAACATTTCATGGCTTAGGTATTACCTAAAGCTACCTTTTATCATAGGGAATTACAACAACTTATTCGCCAGATTTGCTAACTCTGATCGTTCACCTTTCTCCAATTTGATGTGGGCAAAGAGACGATTTCCTTTTAATTTATCGATGATGTACGATAGTCCATTACTGTACTCATCCAGGTAGGGCGTATCGATCTGATGAATATCGCCGGTGAAAACAATCTTGGTACCTTCTCCAGCCCGGGTAATAATGGTTTTTATTTCATGCGGGGTTAGATTCTGTGCTTCATCAATTATAAAAATCACATTGGTGAGACTTCGACCCCGAATAAAAGTCAGTGCGGTTATACTTAGATCGCCGGTTTCCTGCAGTTCTTCAATCCATTTTGTTTTCCGTGCATTTTCGCGATACTTGGATTTTATCACTTTCAGGTTATCCCAAAGCGGCTGCATGTAGGGTGATATTTTATCCTCGGCATCACCCGGCAAAAAACCTATCTCGCGATTACTTAAAGGAATGATAGGTCGGGATAAAATAATCTGATCGTATTTTTTCTTTTGCTCGAGTGCTGCTGCCAGTGCCAGGAGGGTTTTTCCTGTACCTGCCACCCCTTGCAATGCAACCAGCTTTATATCACTATTTAAGAGGGCATTTAACGCGAAGGTTTGCTCTGCGTTTTTAGGTTTAATGCCGTACGCATGCTTCTTTTCTACCAACTCAATCCGGTCCAGATCCTGGTTATAACGTGCCAGAGCAGATTGTGAGCAATTGTTTAGGACATAATAGCCATTGGCCATCTTCGACTCTTCCAGTATGCCCTGCTCATCTACGAATTTGTCAGTGTATAATTTGCGGATTAATTCTGCATCGAGATTATTCAGCGCTGGATTATAGTTTTCCGAAAGATCCTCCACATCTTCCACCTTACCGGTTTTATAATCCTCTGATCGCAGCCCCAGGGCCTTGGCTTTTATTCGAAGGTTGATATCCTTGGTGACCAGGATGACCTTTTTGCGCTTGTTTTTATGTTGCAGATGTAAGGCAACATTGATAATGCGATGATCATTTTTCAACGTACCATATACCTCGTCAGCGTCAGGACCATCACTTGTGGTATCCATCACTACTTTCAATCGGCCTCTCCCTTTCCCCAGGGAAATCCAATCCGATAGATTCTGAGTTTCTGATAACTTATCCAGGTAGCGTATTACACTTCGGGCTTCGAAGTTCTTCGTCTCGTTGCCAATCTTGAAGTTGTCTAATTCTTCGAGGACTGTAATTGGAATGACGATGTCATTATCCTCAAAATTATTGGTCGCGTTGTGATCAAAAAGAAGAACGGATGTGTCTAGGACAAATAGTTTCGGCATTAAAAACGCGTTTGTTTTTCAATACATATTAAATGTATATAATATGTTTAGATCAACAAACTTTCCCACGTTTAATTTGTCCGGATCGACTAAAAAAAACGACCAACAACACCTAACACACTGACTAACAGAGTCTTAAATAATCTATCGCTCACCAAAAGGTAATCGTTGATTTTCCTCCGTCCGATCAGTGGCCGGTGGTGGCTCAGGTGAAAGGTCTGCAATCCGCTGCCACAAGTCAGCTGTCATCACGACATCTGTAGCTTCCAAAGAAGGTTGAAGTTGCTCAATAGAGCGTGCACCAATGATGGGTGCTGTCACAGCTGGATGCGCCCCTGTCCATGTCACGGCAAGAGAGACCGGGTGTACACCCTCTTGAGATGCCAAATCGTTGAAACGGTCGGCCAACTGGTACATCCAATCCGCTCCATAACGGGTCATATAATTCTTGTTTTGCACCAGTCTTCCCTGATCCGGTCGATGGGTGGAAGAGTATTTGCCCGTCAGCAATCCTCCACCCAGCGGGCTATAGATGATCACTCCCAGGTTTTCGCTCTTTGCCATGGGAAATATCTCCACTTCTGCCTGTCGCTTTGCCAGATTGTACATCGGCTGGATGCAATCAAAACGAGCCCATCCCTGTCTATCCGATATACCCAGCGCTTTACTTACCTGCCATGCTGCATAGTTACTGGCGCCAATATGCAGCACCTTGCCAGATCGTACCAGATCATCCAGGCATCGAAGCGTGGCTTCAAGTGGTACGTGCTCGTCGAATCGATGCACAAAGTAGAGATCAATTCTATCCGTATTTAATCGGCGAAGACTGGCCTCAACAGCCTGCGTGATATGGTAGCGGGAAAGTCCTTTGCTATTTACATCCTTCCCCATTCTGCCCCACACCTTACTGGTGATCACTACCTCCTGCCTACAATCTTCGATACAACGACCCAGGATCTCTTCCGATCTTCCTCCGGCATATACATCTGCACAATCGAAGAAATTAATGCCCCGGTCCCGACAAGCATTAAACATAGTCCGGGATGTGCTTTCATCGGCTTGACCGCCAAAGGACATTGTGCCAAAGCATAGTTGGGATACTTGGATGCCGGTATTGCCTAGATATTTGTATTTCATAAGATCTGGGATTTTGTTAAAAATAGTGGATCCTGGTAATCCAACTAAACATATATCTGGTAGAATAAGAAAAATGGTGCTTGCCCGCTACCCCGGCCCTGTTTTTCTTTGGCATCCGTAGCCAGGGCGAAGGTTGCTCGCAAGCTGCGAAAACCGGGAGTCAGCCCGCAATTTATTTAATTAGGACGTCGGATTCAAAGTGGAATTTTGGTGCCGGGTGCAGGGTGCCAGTAACCTACGCCGGCGCTTCGGTCACCGCTGGGTGCCTGGAATTTAGAGGTGAAAAAGAACCTTCGTTCATGGTTTCAAGATCAAGAATAAAAGAGTGAATTGTCCTCACTTCGAGGTCTGAAGCTATATCAAAAGGCCCTTTTTTCACTGAATTATTTGGCTAAAATAAAGTGATTTCTCAGTACACTCATTTATGGGAGCTAACAGTTTCAAAAAGAAAATACAGCGATTATGCCAGCTTTCCAGCTCGGGACGAAGCAACGAGGCAGAGAGTCCCATCACTAGGGACCAAATGAGACATCGCTACCTATGAATATCTCGTGGGGTGCCAAGCTTTAGCGTAGGTCACCCGGCCTCTTCGGCATACGAGCTTAGGGTAGGTCGTTGCTTTCTTTGGCAGCCTTTGCTAAGGCGAAGGCCATAGACCAATTAGACCTTTTGATCAAAGAGCCTCCGACGGCCAAGCTTTTTTATTGCAATCTCGTAAAATATCGGAAGGCCAAAAGAGACACAAGATTGCAAATGAAAAACCTACTGCATTAATCATATAGATTGCTCCTCTGAAAGGAATGCCACCAGATCCACAAGCTCTTCTTGTGTAAGTACCGGTGTCAGATCGGTCATAAGTGATTGAGGTAAGACCGTCTTTGATGCGATATCTGACATGGCAAATGTTTGAATGATATTACCTACCAATTTCAGCTGTACCTCGGTCTGCGTTTCATTGGCAAGTAAACCCACTACCTTGCTGCCATCCTTCAGAGTCAATTCGATGGTCTCATATCCGAAACTCACCCCCTCACCGGGATATATGATCGA
>JAUILM010000218.1 GCA_030432855.1 Bacteroidia bacterium | reverse complement strand
CTTTCCTGAAGAAAATGGAATTCTCTCGTGATGGCTTGCGGAGTATTGATCTACGTGTATCTGATAAGAGATTTGAATCCGAGGTAGGCAAGACCCTGGGATTTGATGATGACTTCTGGATGTCTATGCGAAAAGGCTATTGTTGTGGTATTGATCGTGAATGTGAGGCTTGCTCGGCACATTCTAAATGCTTGAGAAGTTGTGATAAGGCAAAAGTGAAAGGAGATCTATATGATCCGGCGCAGGTTTTAGGCAGCGGCTTATAAATCATTCACCTCATGGATAAGATCGACCTAGCGAAAGTAGCAGGCTTCGTCGATCTCATGTTTGTCATCATAGAGTTTCTGGGGCCGCAGTTTTTTCGGTAGGATTAGTACACAGAAATGCGCAGTTTTCTGGCGCAAAATTCAAAACATTCAGCTCGGTTCTAAAGCATGATGTGCATTGTCATACGCTCATCACTCCAGCTGCATCAAATACCAGGCATAGGTATCTTCCCACATCCCCACCACTAGATAAGGAGCACCTCAAAGCTCTTCTTGTTCAGTAATGTAAGGCAGCAATCCACTTCATTTCCTGCGCTTCAAAGTCATGCTGAGATTATTTTTCTTTTCAATGGCCCCCCAGGAGTTTCGCAATACATTGAGCCAAAATCTTTATAATTTAGATTGGTTCTCTCTGTGATTTTTCTATCAGAGTCCATTGCTGGATATCGATGTCATTGGAATAATTTAAGAGAGTCAGGAAAAGCAGAAATGATTATGGCAAGAGAAACAGTTAATCCCCAAGCGCTATTCAATTCGACTCAATATGGATTTTCCCAAATTGCAGTTTCCCGTCCTGGAAAATTGATCTTTATTTCCGGACAGGTGGCTTGGGATAAGGATCTCCATCTAGTTGGCGAAAATAATCTGGAAATTCAAACGGAGAAAGCAATAGATAATTTGAAAGTGGCCCTGGAGTCAGTTGGCGGGACTTTGGAAGATATTATGATGCTGAGAATCTACAAAGTGGATTACAAACCCGAGGATGGGCAGATTATCACGTCCGTACTTAAGAAGCATTTTGGGACTAACAATCCACCCGCAAGTACCGGGCTCAATGTAAAAGGACTGGCTAATGAGGGATTCCTGGTTGAAATTGAGGCTCAAGCCGTTATGTAGATGATGGTCGGCTAAGGAGAATGAAGCCTGGATGATATATCTAATAGTCCATCTATCTAAACCCGATCTGAAAGATGAGATAATCGTCGTTGCACTTTCGCATAAGTGGGAAAAGTGTTAATTTATAGCCACCAAGAGCATCTAACACAGTGTATGAATTTCCATTCTCTTATCCTTTACGGTCAATCCTAAGAGGATCGAGTGTTCCTGTATTATTTGCTGCTCTAAGTGATATTTGCAAGTGCTTCGTGACTTTAAAGAAGAAAAAGTCAGGGACGAGCTGCCGCAGACTCTATAAAATACTCCGAGACTATGATAATTCTTAGAAAGTTTACTGTACTACTGTTGGTATTAGTAATAACAGGTCATATATTTTCTTCCTGCCATACCTCAGATAAATCAAGTGATGATGGATTCGAATTTTCAATTCAGGGAGTAGCAACCAATGGAGAGAATCTGGAGTTAGCCCTGTACCTTCCAAGTACTGATTTGGATGAAAGGATAAAGTCCAAAATTCAAGATGGGAGGTATCAGTTCTCAGGTGTTGCTAAGCAAGTTGAAATGGCAGAAATACGATTTGAAGAAAATATTGTCTCAGGCAGTAGCATGTATTCATCAACACCGATAGTCATAGAACCAGGTCTAACTGATTTTGATTTCAATGTAAGTGGTGAGCCCATGATGTACTTTCTGGATGATTGCAGGGTAAGAAAGGGAGAGCTCAATACGTTTTTTTATGATGTTGGACCAAAATTGCAGGAAGCTGCCAACACATGGGTTTTTAGTGATAGCGTCATGAATGACAGTATGGTTCGTTTTGTATATCCTAATGTCAGAGCAAGTGTCTATGAGATATACGACTCTGTATGTGGTCTTACGAATCCAAATCCTGTTTGTTTGTTTTTTCTAAAACGAATAATTGAAGACTTTGAATCTGGTGGTGTTTTCGCGAAGAATCATCTTACATCGGTTGATCTGGAAACATTTCGTTCTTACTTGATAACTATGGACAAAGACGATAAAGAACGAAACGAATATAGGTTTATTCAAACAAGTCTGGACAATGCTGCAACCAACAATACTATCACCAAATTTGTGGATTATAGTTTAAGAAATGAGGGCAATGAGGAAGTTCTTTTATCAGATATCTGTAAGAAGAACCAATTTACGATCATTGACTTTTGGTGGTCAGGTTGCGTTCCCTGTAGAAAATTCAATAGGGATAATGTAGATAATTATGATGAGCTGAGATCTAATGGTATTGAATTAATAGGTATAAATGTTGACGAGTCGCGGTCAAAATGGTTAGAATCGAGTAAGGAAGATAATATACTTTGGCAGAATCTTTATGCTGGAGCGGCAACAGACATTCAGGCGGCATATCAAGTTGATGCTTTTCCAAAGAAATTGGTTTATGATTCTGAAATGAATTATGTCGATTTGAAATTTAAAGACATAGATGATTTTTTGACGAAAATGAAACTAAATAAATAAGAAATGTATGATTACAAGCGATGATGATATCCGCTGTGCTAGTGCCGCTGCCCTTGCATTTTTTTTGCGGGGAGTTAGAACTAATAATCAAGCCGCAATACCATGTATAGATTGACATTAGGAGTAGTATTTTCTTTGTGTATCCTGGGACAGGGTTGTAAAACCTCAGATGGACCTGCAGACTCCAACCAATTCTCTTCTTCACAAGAGACTATCGTACTCCAAGCAGAAAAGGTGAAAGGATCAGGATTGTTTAGCCTGGGAGCGGGTAGTTTGACGTTCAGAGAAATAGATGAGCTGTTCGAGTATCCAGTGGTTTTTCCCAAGCATATTTCCAATATTGAGGGCATTCAAATGTCTGTTGACTTTGCTGCGGCGGAACCTGATTATATTGATATTATCCGTGGGGACTTGGATAGTCAGCAAGTATTTGTAGTTGATCAAAACAATAATAAGGACTTTACTGATGATTCCGTTAGAGTTTTTGAGAAGATGGACTGGAAATCTTCTAAAAATTCGATTGAGTGTCAGTTTAGTATTAAATCGGGAAATAAAGTTGTGATCGATACTTCATGGGTAAAAATAGGAGTACAAGGGGACAAACTATATTACGGAAGAGATGAGCATCTTACTGCAGATTTCAGTGTAGACGATACTCGATATACGGTTGGAGTCATAGATCAGGTGTTTGCACTAACCTTTACCTATGGTGCCGATCCTGAGATGGCACTACTTGCAAGCAATGCTGAGCCATTGGACACTTTGTTTCGCCGTGATTTTATTAAAAGAAATGAGTATCTCGATCTTGGAGGACAATATTATAGATTTGATAGTATCACACATGATGGTAAGTATATTTCGCTGGTTAGGGAGCAGAATTTTAACCAAAAAATTGGTACTCAAGTTGGAATGCTTGCGCCCGATTTCGAATGTCTAACCACAACCGGAGATACGATAAATAGTGTACGCCTAAAGGAGAAACCTATTGTATTGGCCAATTCTTGCGGTTGTGGAGGTGATACATTATCCACAGCATCATTTTACGAGATAAAGAACAAATTTAAGGATCGAATCCATGCTATACGATTAGACTCTGGTATGGGGAATGAAAAGGATGGCTGGCATGTAGATGCACAATCGAAAGACAACAAGGATATATATGATAAGTACAGGAAAATGTACTGTTCACGTGTTGCCTTTTTGATAGGCGTTGATGGTAGGATTACGGAAAAGTTTGACATTGTGGATTGGGAATCGGCATTAGGAGATGTTATATTTTGACTCGTAATCCATTAATTTGCAGCAGATCTTGTAAACAAGAAAATCGTTATCAATCTTTTGCACAAGCGGGAAAAGTGAAGTTAACGGTGACTTGAGGGTCTGGAAGAGTGACTTTAAAGTGAGGAATTCATGATAAAATTCTTTAGGAGAATTAGGAAAAATTTGCTTTCAGAGGGTAAAACTGGAAAGTATTTTAAATATGCTATTGGCGAGATTTTTCTTGTAGTTATTGGAATATTGTTGGCGCTTCAGATTAACACTTGGAATCAACAAAGAATTGAAATTAAGCAAGAGAAGGAAATACTTTCTTCGTTACTGGATGAGTTCCAATATAATTTCAATGAATTGGAGGAGTCAATTGCGATTAATGAAAAAGTCACCCAATCTTGTGTTAAACTGACTGAACTCATTAGGAAGGATTCTATCGACAAGGTGCCAGAAATTGTAGATCAATTACTAGTCAACATTGGAGGGTTTAATTCATTCGACGCCAGGATTGGGATCTCAGGCGAAGTGGTTAATTCGGGGAAACTCAACATTTTGAAAAATGGCAGGATTAGGGCACAGCTGGGTAACTGGCTCAAGATCCTGTCTGATGGCGAAGAAGATATTCTTTTTAGGTCAGACAACTATACAATGAACTTGATGCCATTTTTGATGAAACGATTTCCCCTGGCAAACGGAGAACTTTCAAAGGTATTGGAGTTTGATAAGAGCAATTATTTGGTTACATATAAAGAGAAATCACCATTTAAGCCGAATTTAAATAAAAGTGATTTAATGGAATTTGAGAATCAAATTTGGCATCATAAGCATAATCACGATTATGTGGTGATCAATGAGCTCATCATTCGAGACTTTATAAACGCTACAATTGAGATGATGGAGGAAGAGCTGAAGAATAGAGAATAGTGAATGCACAACACTGATATAAAATCAAGCTCCCATTCGGTCGCTACGTGTGTACATACTTAAGTATCAGAAAAACGCCTCCCATGTGTTACTGATTGAACATACAAATGAGACATGGACTTTAATGCTGATAATCAAGTCATAAAACTTTGTGCCGAGGGTATGGAATTAGAAGGGGTGGATAAAATGAGGGCTGGTGAAAAGTTTCATGAGGCCTGGAAATTATCGCGGACTCATTTTGAAAAATTTACGGCAGCGCATTATGTAGCTCGACATCAGAGCTCAGTTTCTGACAAGCTACAATGGGATAAAGTCGCCTTAGAATATGCCTTGGCAATTGAGGATGCCTCAGTAAAACGAGTTTTGCCTTCTCTATATCTCAATGTGGCAAAATGCTTTGAAGATTTGGAGGATTATGAAACGGCTCGTGCCTATTATAACTCTGGAGCCTCGTATTTTGATAATCTACCGGATGATGGATATGGTGCTATGATAAAAAGAGGTATTCAAAGTGGACTGCAAAGAATCACCAAGACTGGACTTTGAAGAGAAGACCTACTTCAAAACAATAGAGCTTGATTTTCAGCGTATTAATTGAGAATTTGCTAAGATTCGCGTAAATTCAAGAAAATGGGATAGTACAATAGAATCCAGCCATGTACTAAATTCGTATTACTCACCATCTAAATAAACATCAGCCATGAAGCACCTCACATTGATCATCTTACTCGGTGGCCTGGTAATATTATCAGCCTGCTCTGAAAATCCAAAGGAGCAGAAGAAGGAGATTTTGAATTCAGTGCTTTCCAATCTTGAGGAAATTAAGTCAGCTGAATTTGTATCTAATGGTGAGGCCTGGGCGCCGGGTGATACCGTACCTATGCTAACCGTTGAGAATCGGTACATCGCCTATGATAACCCTGCCGACACAAGTCTGGGGACCAGCTGGGTAGTATTGGATAATGAGGACTTAACCCAGCTTCAATTTGCCTATGATGGACAAATGCGAGCTTCTGTCTATAAAGAAGAGAAGGGTATCATGATCGACAGTTTTACGTTCAGGAAGCGACCTTTTCGGCCAGTCAAGACTCCTTTCTATTGGTATACCCGTGATATTCTCCAGTATGCCTTAACTACGCAAGATAGTGTTACGCTTGATATGGAAGATTTAAGTAATGCTTTCTATTTGAGGTTAACGATTCATGAAGATCAGCAAGTAGAATTTTTTGGAAGGGCACATTATATGCCCGATCCTCCTTATGGGCGCCAGGATCCAACCTCCCGTTATGAACTGTGGATCGATAAAAACACTCTGCTGCCCTACAAGTATCGTAGGGAAATGGAGCACAATATTTCAGTCGAGGAGGTTCTAAGTGCAGAATTTAATATACATGAGTTCATAGAATTTAATGCAGCTTCTTACTTTCCGGCAGATTACACAATCAAGCAATATGGCGATAGGAGCAGCAGTGTGCCAAAACCACATGAATTGATGGGGAAAGTGGCTCCCGAATGGATGCTGACCGATGAATATGGAGAAAAATTAGCGCTGCAGGATCTGAAAAGCAAAGTAATCCTGCTTCAGTTTACCAGTGTCAATTGTGGTCCATGTCGAGCTTCCATTCCGTCCCTAAATAAGCTAGCCTCCCAATATGATCGTGCAGATTTGGAAGTGATTGCTGTCGAAAGCTACACCAAGAACACCAATGTATTGACAACCTACAGAAAGCGTACAGGATTGGAGTATCCATTCTTGATGTCGGAGAAAGAGGTGAACAGTGCCTACAATATTCGAGGTACACCCGTCATATTTATCTTGGATGCAGATCGCATCATTCAGGAGGTAGTCAATGGATATGGAGGTGAGTCTACCGATGATCAGATCATTAAATCTATCAATCGACTCATTTAATCTCAGGCTTGTACCCAAGCCGAATGAAAGTATGTTTGCCCCGCGTAAAACAGATGCAGTTGACTTGACATAGTCCTGACATCAGAAGAAGATTTATGAAGGGTAAAGGTGCAAAATGCTAGTTGATGCTCACATCTAGTGTACCACCCTCCATAATGACAAGTTCCCCCATCACCAGAAGTGGGTCTTGGGTACCCTGTATGAAAAGTGCGCCTCCATTTTGGATCGTTAATGCACTGGTACCACTAATAAGGAGAGACTCTGCAAGGCCGGTATTGCTATTTTGAATTACAACTGGATTATTTAATGTATTGGAAATGTGTACGTCGGCATCTGCAAAGGGGATTAAACCCACATCCCAATTTGAAGAATTATGCCAATTGGCATCAGAGCTCCCCAGCCAGCTAACGACACCTCCGGTAAAAACCTCTAGAAGAATGGCAGCATCTAGATCGTTAATCATCCCATCGGCATTGACGTCTCCCGAACAATGAGAGGCGTTTATGGTATTAAAATTATTCACAAGGATCAGTAGATCTATTGGACTAACCATCCCATCCAGATTGACATCCTCAAGTGAAGTTCCGGCTGCAATCAACCAACTTAGCTTATCATCAAAATCGACATCATTATCACCATCGACATCGAATGAAAGATTCATTCCGCCAGTGGCTATTTCGTTATTTAAGAGATCTATATCGGTGCAATCGCAAGATAGATCAAAGTTAAAGTCACAAATTTGGCCAGTTGCTGGTGAATATATCTGAATAAGAAAGAGTGTCGTAATTACGAAGTTAAATTTGAGGGGGGAAAAACTTATCATAGTAGGTGGATATATTTTATATCATTACGAGGACAGTAAAGTACCACATTTGGTATGACTTTCAACCAAATTTACTTTATATCGCTAGATATGGCTCTTAGCCAAATTTAGTGGGTTTAAGAGTTTAAGGATAGACAGTCCTGAGATATGGTTGGTTTCTTGTGGTTTTTCCCGCCTTCAGAATTGGGCGAGCGTCACACTTAATGTTTAGGAGCGGCCATGGACTATACTGTATGAGCCAGGTGAAAGAATAGAGTGAGTAGAGCACCAAAAACAACCTATCGAGACTTGGGCAAGACCCTAGGATTGCGCGAGTTTATAGGACATAGCGGAAAAACATTTAGTGTGACCGACCAAGTCTGACAGCGGGCAGTTTTGCCCAACTTTTTCTGCAAAAAGTTGGCCGCCGGAGGCATCTGGAGAACTATAATTTATCAGGTAGAACCGGTAGAATAATATCTGAAAGTCAAAATCGAGAAGTTCTTCTACGTCTTGAATATGAACCTGATTCTCGAACCCACTGTTATTTGAACAAAACCCCTAGATATCAATACTCTTAATGTCTTATCAATGTTGAGAGATCCAACTTTGGTTTACTTCCTCTCCACCTATAGATCGGTCACATGAGTTTATGTTTCAACTTGTATAGTGTCTCCTGTCCTTGGAGCTTGAAAATATATAGATCTCATTTTCCTTATGAATCAGAAGATGATGGAGTAATGAAATGATGTATTATTGCGAGTGTTGCTGTTGTACGCAAGCTGTACTATGAAGATCAAAAAAGCCCATAGAGATGACGCTGATAAGCTCACGGATTTGACCATTCGGT
>JAUILM010000979.1 GCA_030432855.1 Bacteroidia bacterium | reverse complement strand
GGGTGAGAAGCCCCGATGCGGGTGAGGACCCACACCCTGAATTTTTCCCGGGCGATCAAACAGGGGCTTGACCTTCGCATGATGGAGTAGGAGGAATGGATCTACCTGATCCACTTTTTGCGTGGGTATCGCTTGCTTGACGGGAAATCCGCCCATATTGATGCTTTGCGAGGGTAGTAGATATTTGACAGACTTCCTGCTCATTATGTGTGGCTTTGCAGATATTAACACCAATTGCTGCAATCTGTTTTCGAGTTAGGTGCCTTTCAGAAATGGTAAAATATTTTATGCAAAACATAAAATCTTTACTCTTTAGGATAAACACAACAAAATGATACGAAAAGCAATAATCCTTAGTAAGGTTTTAATGACACTGACACTCATAGCTATTATTGGTGCTTCAGCCTTTTGGGCCTATTGGACACTCAGTCCTGAAACTTTTGCCAACTGGACTCTATGCGACAAGTCTGAAAGTAATGGTACCTTTTTCAATATGTACATCTGCTTTGATGGTCTTGAGGGAGAAGCCAGATCAATCAATGAACTTTCAAGCTTCTATAAGTTCTGGATGTTTTTTCATCTGATACTAACCCTAAGTATTTACTACCTCATCATTCGTGAAGTAAAAGCGGTACTTAACTCTATGAAAAGTCTAAATACATTTTATGAAGGAAATATCCGCCATTTTAAAGTCCTGGCTCGACTGGCATTTATAGGCTGGATGGTAAGTATTTTTTCATTCTATGAGTCAGCCAATGGCCATCCCACCCTGTCACTGGACTTTAGCATAGGTATGCTGATCCTTGCGATGGCCTTTTCACTATTATCGCAGGTCTTTCAGGAAGGAAAAATATTGTTGGACGATAAAACAATGATAGTATGATCATCATAGTAAATCTTGACGTTATGCTGGCCAGAAGGAAAATGATGCTAAAAGAACTCAGTGCCGATGTGGGTATTTCAGTTACCAATCTTTCACTCTTAAAGACGGGTAAGGCAAAAGGCATACGATTTAGTACTCTGGCAGCTATCTGCAAATCGCTTGATTGTACACCGGGTGATATTTTGGAGTACCAATAAGCTGTAATGCTGCAGAGAATATTGTGCAAAATTCAACTGAATACCCTCTTTGTAATAAACACCAGTGAGTGGTGAGTGAATTTTCATCAGATTACTAACACACCAGACAGTAGTATTATAATCATGATTAACCATGCCATCTATATCAATCGGGCCTCCCAGATCATGAGGGCTCTGCTTAGATTCACTTTCGTATCTATTTGGATTTGGTGGATTGCATTTCCAGAGGCCCATGTAGATTGGCAGATGGTCATTTGCCCGGTACCAGCCATTTTTTGCAGATTGTTCTCTTAAGGTTCTCAGGGTATTTAACTCATCAGATACATCGAACAGTAAAGGCTTATGAAATGTTACAGATTCTATGTACAAATACACATTTCCAACGGATCTACCTTCGATTCAAAAACGACTGGATAGCATCAAGCCAACACAGTACGGGAGAACCCGAAATTTTCTGGATGGTGATGTCACTTATTTATCGCCTTATATTTCCAGAG
>JAUILM010000217.1 GCA_030432855.1 Bacteroidia bacterium | reverse complement strand
AAACTGGGCAAATACCAAAATGCCGACTGGTTTTGTGCCGGATGAAGACCGGGGAATCATTTTCGCTAATATTGAACTCCCCGCGGGCGCTTCGATGGACAGGACCGTGCTAGCTGTCGAAAAACTACGAGATCGCGTGGAAAACCTTCCCGGTGTCACCTCCTATACCTATGTGACCGGCCGGAGTTTTATTGGAGGCCAGGGCAGTAATCAAGCGCTGGCATTTATCAAACTCGATCCTTTCGAAGATCGCGTAGATCAACCCGGACAGGATTTTAGTGAATTAACCCGCGCGATGTTTGGGGCCACAGCTACCTTACCAGATGCGCAGTATGTCTTCTTTGGACCACCCAGTGTACAGGGTTATGGTTTTAGTGCCGGTTTCGAAGTGCAGCTACTGGATAAATTCGGTGGCGACATCGAAGACCTTAATAATATTACACAGCAATTTACCCAGGATCTCACCGCTCGTCCGGAAATACAGTATGCGCAATCATCTTTCAATACGGGCTATCCTCAGCTGGAATTGGAGATGAATATCCCCAGAATCAAAGATGCCGGTATCGGAGTGAGTGATATATTGAGTGCGCTGCAGGGATATATCGGAGGTGTGTATGCAGCAGATTTTACCCGGTACGGAAAATACTATCGGGTGGCAATTCAGTCGCTACCTGATGATCGAAAAAACATTCAGAGTCTAAATGAATTTTTTATTCGAACCGCCTCCGGCGAAATGGCGCCTATTTCGCAGTTTGCCAGTTTGTCAAGAACCTATGGCCCGGCTACTGTAAATCGATTTAATCTATTTAATTCGGTGACACTACAGGGTGCCAATAATCCTGGATACAGTACCGGGGATGCGATTAGAGCCATACAGGAAGTCGGTGCCCAATTACCGACAAATTATACGATAGATTTTTCCGGCATCACCCGAGAAGAGGTGACCTCTGGCTCTCAAACCACCTTTATATTTTTATTGAGTTTGATTTTTGTCTACTTTATTCTAGCAGCGCTCTATGAGAGCTTTATCATTCCGCTTTCTGTAATTTTTTCACTACCCTTCGGTATTATGGGGGCTTACCTGGGGCAACATATATTGGGACTTGAGAACAATATTTATTTTCAGATTGCCCTGGTCATGCTGGTGGGATTATTGGCAAAGAATGCGATTCTGATCGTAGAGTTTGCACTGATCCGCCGCAACCAGGGGGAGACGATCCACGATGCCGCCATGAATGCGGCAAGAGCCCGTTTACGTCCCATTCTTATGACTTCCTTTGCATTTATTATTGGTTTATTGCCGCTGGTATTTGCCAGTGGCATTGGAGCGGTTGGCAACAGATCCGTGGCGACAGGTGCCGCTATTGGGTTATTAATCGGTACATTTTTCGGTGTGATTGTTATTCCGGTCCTATATGTGATTTTTCAAAAAATACATGAAAAAATAAAGCCTGTTCAAATTATTGAAAACCCTGAACAAGTCACATTGCAATGATATCACAACGTCCATACTATTTAGTTTTTTATGTGGTCTTGATGGTGGGTCTTTTATCATGTAGCCCGGCCAAAAAACTATATGAAAGACCTTCCACAGAAGTGGATGAGGTAGATGCATACAGGCTTGGAATCATATCCGCAGACACCAGCAATCTGGCTAACGTACCGTGGCAAGATCTCTTCCAGGATACCTTACTCCAATCACATATTGAGGAGGCCTTACAACAAAATCTTGATATGCAGATTGCCCTGGAAAACATCCGGTCAGCCAATGCATATCTGCAACAAGCTAAAGCAGGGTACCATCCCACGTTGAACGTTGGGCCGCAAGCCTCGTTTTCTACCAATTCACTAAATACCCAGTTTGGTGCTATTTTCGGTGAAAGAATTTATCTCGATCAATACGAACTCAATGCAGCCTTATCCTGGGAGGCTGATATTTGGGGGAAAATTGCCAGTCGGGAAAGAGCGCAGGCTGCTGCATATCTCGCTTCCATATCCGCTCATCAGGCCATCCAATCGCAGGTAGTCGCCTCCGTTGCGGATACGTATTTTCAGTTATTGGAATTGGATGCGCAGAAAGAAATACTGGAACAAGCCATTGAACTGCGCTCCAATAGTCTGGTGACCGCCCGAGCCCTCAAAGAATCGGGTCAACTGACAGAAGCCGCCATACAACAATACGATGCACAAGTCTATAATGCTCAGGCCCAGCTGGTAAGTATCGATAATAATATCACCATATTGGAAAATCTCATGAACTTGCTCATGGGAAGGATGCCACAAGCCATCGAACGAGGAACCCTGGACCAACAACAAATAAATTCAGATTTAGTGCGCGCTGGTGTACCCGCTCAATTATTACAAAACCGACCGGATGTAATTGCCGCGGAATTTGACTTAATCTCTGCTTTTGAAATGACGAATGTGGCGCGTGCCAGCTTCTACCCTTCCCTGACGTTGTCCGCCAATGCAGGGCTCCAAAGTGTATTAATAGATCAGCTCCTGGGGGGTAATTCTATCTTCTTTAATATCATCGGATCACTAACGCAGCCTATTTGGAACAGACGTCAATTAAAGACACAAAAAGAAGTGGCTTTAGCACAGCAACAAATGGCCTACCTGAATTATCGCAAGACGCTACTGGTTGCCTCCGGTGAAGTCACGGATGCCTTAAGTTCGTATCAGACGCAGGATCAACTTGCCGAGCTTAAAACGCTGGAGTTTGAGTCCTACTCAAGATCGTATGAAATCTCTGAGGAATTGCTTGACTTTGGATTATCGAATTATTTAGATGTACTGGTTGCCGAACAGAGTGCACTCAATGCAAGAGTTGGAGCCATTTCTGCAGAAGGGGGAAAATTAAAATCGGTCGTACAGTTGTACAGAGCACTAGGTGGTGGATGGGAGAGGTAGTGTAATTTTTCATAGTATTTTGACTGGATCCTTTATGCATTAAATCTTTTATTAGAAGCCTATCTTGAAGTCCATCAATAGATATTATTCAGCATTAATTCCTTTAGTATAATTTCTTAGAAAAGAGAATTACTATTAGTTTCCTCAGAACCAAAAAGCCCCCAACTCTACTCACTTAAACTTTCGATCACTGCATCAACTCTTAAAATTTGTGGCTTAATTTCGTTTTGCACCTTTTTCTTTTGTAAGAAGTAAGTGTATATATGCATCCCGAACATGCTTAAAAACACGATTATAATCACCATGCGTTTAGATGGTAATTCCCAAAAATTGAATACAAAGAGAAATATTATGGGATAGAGCGGCATCATACCCCAATATTTGAAAGTTTCAAGCAAATTTGCTTGTGCCTGAAGGTATGCTCTTGACCTTCCAAGATATTTAAGATAATCACTTTCAAAATCGCTTGGTTTGAATCTTTTCACCCCAATCAATCTACCTAACACAAAAACCACATAGAGAATTACCAATACTGAGGCAATCTTAGACGTCATAAATGGTGTCCAATACGTAATAAAAGCAAATATCGGAATCGCAATGCATGCTGCGATTATCTCCACTCGCACACCAAATTTCCACCATCTATTTAGGTTATCGAGACTCGATTGTAATTCTATCATTAATCTCGATTTCTCAAATCTCACCCGTTCCTGCTGGCTTGATGATTTCCAGATCCTAATCAATTCATCTTCGATCATAGTGTTTTATTTATGCAATTCAACAATTTTGACTTTATTCTCCTGACCTTTACTGCGATATGATTTTCAGATAATCCAAGAATAGTGGATATCTCCCTGTAGGCTAGCCCTTCCAGGTAAAGTGCAATTACTGCCTTATCACCTTCCTTCAATTGCTTCACACATCTTCTTAGACTATTGAGCTTTTCGCTTTGCTCTTCACTATCTTCTGCCGAACCAAAATTTGCAATAGTGATACTGTCTAATCTTATGAACCGATTTCGATTCTTTGTGTGCTGAGATTTCAAGCGAAGGCAAACATTTAAAGCAATTCTGAACATCCAGGTACCTATAGCCGAATCACCTCTGAACGTGCTCATAGAACTCCAAATATGTACCAACACCTCTTGGAAAAGGTCCTTAGTGTCTTCATCATCTTCGGAATAAATCGTGCAAATTCTAAGTAGCTTCTCCTGATGCTGTTCTAAAGCAGAAAGAAAGATTGTTTCCTTTTCTTTTTTCATTATTAGAGCTTCTCTCTACTATATTAGTGACGACAGTCTTATAAATATGACACTTTATGTCTAATATTTTTTGCTAGCTTCAGATGCCGGTGTGAAGACAGTGTATTCTTTTATTCCTGATAATGAAATCATGAACTACGGTTCTTTCTCACCTCAAAATTCCTGGCACCAGAAAACCTGGCACCAATCTACACGAAGACGTAAATAATTAATCAAGAAAAATCCGGACACCGGATACCGGATACCGATAAGGGCCACTTTGAATCCGACGTCCTGTTTAAGGAAATGGCGGGCTGACTCCCGGTTTTCGCAGCTTGCGAGAAAACAGGGCCGGGGTAGCGGGCAAGCACCATTTTTTCGAATACCCGTTACCCAGTAGTAACTAAGTATAGGCGAAGTATACGGACACCCAAATAATCAACAGATTCAAATTCTTATCGAATCTGATTTTTTATTGAATTTTTATAACGGGTCCACGCACAATGTCCTCTGGGTATTGTAGCTCTATGATATACATAGCTGCCGACAGGAGGGATATGTCAATGCTATTATCGGTAACGATGCCCGATTGTACCCGGCGACCTGCCAGGTCACTAATGTGGTAGTCGGCAGCAACCTGCGGCTGTCCTTGAATGTACACTACATTAAAAGTGGGATTAGGAAAAAACAGGTATCCCGATTTCTCTTTGGGCTCAGAGGATTTACCCGGCGAGGTGCAACGGTTTAAAACTTCGCTGGGAGTCAGGCATCCGGGTGCATTCATTCGAATTGCAACAATGGGTGATTCAGATTTTAGGTATTCGCAGATGCTCACGACCGAGCAGCTTCTTAGTTCAGGTGAAGATAATATGGCAAGTTCCTTAATACTAGCCTCATCAATACTATCCAGGCCACGCAATGATCGCAATTGTGGATTATTATATACCTGGAGGATGCCATCGATGGATCCAAGATTTTGCAATCCATTGACGTCCATGAGAGACTCATTATTAACAATGATCAAATTTCCACCCAGCGATTGGATATTTGGGATACCCATAAAATTAACCAGATGCTGATTGTGATCTACGATTAGGGCCTTTCCAATTTTCCCCAAACCGGACAAGCCTGCGATATTCTGCAGTGCCGGGTTGTCAGAAATATTTAGATCGGCACCGATCTCCAGGAGACCATCCATACCAGAGAAACTGCGAAGGTTTGCATTATTGGAGATAATAAAATGTTGTCCAACGAATCTTAAATTCTCAAGACCGGTAAAATTTAATATGTCCGGATTATTCGAAATTGTCAAATCACCCGATACCGACTGAAGGCCAGCGAGTCCCTGCAAATTGGCCAGCGACCGATTGTTGGCAATGCGACCGTTTCTTAGTGTACCCGATAATTGCTGCAAAGCATCGAAATCTGACAAAGATGGATTGCCACTGATAATTAAGCTGCCTTCTATCTTTTTTAAATTGTCTAGTCCCTGCAGAGAACTCAGTTTCGAATTTCCATTGATTTCCAGCGAACCCGAAATGGATGTGATAAATTGTAAACCTTCCAGGCTGCGAATTGGAGTCGCACTATTTTCTTTGATCAGGACATCACCCAAAGATCTGCAGGATGGGTTTTCATTGCTAAAGGCATCAATCTCTTCCTGAGAAGTAAATATAATGCCTTCCGTGAAGCAGGACTGACTGGACAAGATATGGAGTTGTCCCACCAGCAAAATCGTCAGGTACAGTCGAAAATTCAACACGCTGATGCAATTAATTTATCTATTATTTAGAACAACCTTGCCGCCTAATAAAAGGAGCCACAGTATGAAACTGTGGCTCCCATTTTTCATCGATCTAACTGCTTTTTATTTACAGCAGATAGAATGCTATTTTTCATCACCAAAAGTGATCCATAAGATTTTACCATCCCGGATTCTGCTTAATATTGGTGTTTTGTGCCATCACATTGAGAGGTATCGGCCACAGATAATGTTTGCTCTCGTCAAACACAGGACTTTCCCAGTCTGTTCCTTTATATACATCTATGTAAGGAATGCCGTCTACATCAGAAACCTGAACATTGGCATTTTCGTAACGAGCCACAGCCGCGTCATCGAAGCGAATACCATAGTCAGGCGTTTCAAGCTTCTTACCTTGCTTCCATCGACGTAGATCGTCATATCGGAATCCTTCCATAAACAGCTCAACTCTGCGCTCACGACGAATCTCAACGATTAGGGGAGATACACCATCATTGGCATATCGTGGATCCATTTGAACATTGGCCATGTCCAGATGAGGCATGCCGACTCTGTCTCGAAGCTGGTTGATACTGATATCTAAGTCCGCCTGGGTGATCGTTCCCAATTCTGCCATGGCCTCGGCATAATTCAATAATACTTCGCCAAACCTCATAGTGATGGCCGGTGTATTAGAAGTATTATAGGTCGCATAAGCAGTATTTACATCAAAGACCTTAATAATATGGTATCCAGTCTCAATGGTTTGCCCACCTGCCATACCTGAAAGTCGTGGGTAGGGACGGGGATCATCCACGCTTTCACGACCGTAGCTGTAGAAAAGCACATCATCCGGATGCAGGATCGTTTGTCGTAAACGAGGATCACGATTTTCGAACACATCTTCAATCTGGGCATCACCTTGATACAACGGAGATAATGAAATAGGTAATCCATCGGTACAGAGGTAGTCTTCTACCATACTTTTCGTGGCACCTCCATTGTATCCACGGTGGTAACTCTGGACGTGATTGGTGAATATACCCAACTCATATCGTCTCCAGTACATCACTTCAGACACCCCGGAGAGATCATCAGTCATGCGGTGGATGGCATTGTAATCTTGCTCAGGATTACCACTGGTAAACAGGCTGTAAGGACCATTGTCTATCACTTCCTTGGCGGCAGCGGCCGCTTCCTGAAACCATAATTCAGGGTCCGATCCGCCATGATACTTACGCCATGTACCTTCAAACAGACACACCCTGGATTTGACCAGTAATGCAGCCCATCGATTGAGTCTACCGGGTGCACCTCCATCACCCCAATCATCAGGGAGTGTCTCCGTGGCAAAGGTAAGATCAGCGAGTACATTGGCCATCACCTCTTCACGTGGAGTACGAGACGCATAGAGTTCCTCTGATTCTGTGGTCAACTCTTTGTCAACCCAGGGAGCGTCACCAAATTTTGACACTTTATCGGCATAAAACCAACCTCTAAAGAGTCGAGCCTCACCGGCATACTGATCAATAACAGCCTGATCAATACTCGCATTGTCATAATTGGCTAAGCCCACATTGATGGCTCTGATAAACTGCCAGCCTCCATCACGGTATCCAAACCATTGGGGGTCAGAAGGGACCGTATGTTTACCGGCTCGCACTTGCTGATACCGAGTGTGGCGAGAATGCCTGGGCGCGATATTATCGGCAAATTCGTCCAGATACCAAATCCCTGCCCAGTGACTATTAAAACCATCGAAATGCCCCATTAAAATCGGAACTTCGTTATCGTTGCGTGCTAAGTCATATAATCTATTGTTATAGACCCGCAAGTCGTTTTCTGTATTCCAAAAAGTAGTTGCACTGATCTCATCCAGTGGTACTCTTTCGAGAAAGTCATCGTTGCAACTGACCAGGACCAGTACCATCACAACAACCATGTATTTTGAAAATATAGACTTCATAATTTTAAGTTTCATGTTGATATTGTTCAGAAGGACACATTTAAACCAAGGGAGTAAATACGCTGAATAGGATATTCCTGAGCACCGTTAAAGTTCTCTCCCGACAAAACATTTGTATGTAGTTGCTCCGGATCCAGCGGGGCATGTATACCTGATGCCTCCCACAAATTCATACCGGCAATATAAATTTGACCGCCGGATAGACCCACTTTCTGAATTATGTGTTGTGGGAGATCATAGCTCAATGTTACATTCTTCAGACGTACGTAGCTGGCATCCTGAATATATCGGGTCTGTTCCTGCAAATTCTTCTTGTCACTGGTGGAGAAGTGTGCAGCAGGAAAGTAAGCATCCCGATTGTCTTCGGTCCAGGTTTCCGTAATAAAGTAATTTTCTACATGACCGGCATTAAATGGGAAAAAAGGTACCCAGTTGCCGGAAGCAGGCCAATAGTCTCGTTTGCCCACCCCTTGCCAGAATGTTCTTAGAGAAAAGCTCTTGTAGTTTACGTCAAGATTGACACCAAAGCTGTATCTGGGCGTACTGTTGCCAATGATCCTGCGATCACCCGGATTGTCCAGGGTGTTGTTTCCTCT
>JAUILM010000216.1 GCA_030432855.1 Bacteroidia bacterium | reverse complement strand
TCACTATCCGCAGATTTCTCGTCGGGCTGATGTTTTAGAATGATGCGAAAACTTCCCGGCACTCCATCACTATCCTCCGTCATCCATTCAGTCAGTAAGCCGATGGGTAGTCCACCTTCATCCATATCCAAATAGTTTATGCTTCCTGATGCGTCGGCCACATTTCCAGTACCTGTGGGATCGCTAAAAGTTCCTTCTGTAAATTCGAAGAAGAGCTGGTGTTCATCACCTTCCTCTCGTACTTCTTCTGTTATATCTTCTCCCTCTATGGAGTTTAGAAAGGTCATTGAGAGTTCATACATCGTATTCCTTTGGAGCTCAATGGGACCTGATACTTCGAGATCCAGTGGTCCAAATCCGTCAGGATCAACCGCGGTTACCGTGACAACCTCACCCCCACCTATCGGGGTCCACGTTAAAGTCACATCAGTGATTATTTCCTCTTCGTTTTCACATGGAGGTGCGTCTGGTGAATCAGCCACTTGAACTTCAAAGACAAGGTCCAACAAGGTTTGTCCACCCCCTACACTACTAGTATCTGATTTCTCAGAAAAACTGGAAATAACGAATCGAAAGTCACCGGACAGGACCTCATCAACACATCCTGAGATCCATTCAGTCATCAGTCCCAAAGGCAAACTATCCGCATCTACATCCAGATAACCTACCGGACTGGTAGCATCATCAATATTTCCGTCACCATTAGGCGTTTCGAACAAATCTTCATCCCAGCCAAAAAAGAGCTGAAAGGAGTCGGCATCAGCTTCTAAGGCGGTATTTACAAACGCACCATTCACTGAATCTATCAGCTGAATCGATAGATTGTATTCTGCGCTCTCATCCAACACTATAGGACCTTGTATAACAAACTCGCCCGGACCATCACCGTCTGCATCCTCTGCGCTGACTATGACATTATCACCGCCTGCGGTAGGTGTCCAGATAAGCTGCACATCCGTAATGGAAAGTGGGTTGTTCTGTGCTATGGAACAAAAGAAAAGTGAAAAAACTGATAAAAGAGTAAAAAATGGTTTCATTTAACGTAGTTTATTAATGCAACGATATTGCAAATATATACTAACGCAACAATATTGCAAAATAAGATTACAACTTCCAGCTTAGACCCAGGAGGAAGTTTCGTCCCGGGCTATCCGCAAAGTATCGGAGACGATCCGTATACGATCTGTAACGTACATTGAATATGTTATTTACCCCACCATTGATAGTGAGATTACCAATTGTAGCGGCGAAAGAGAACCTGGCCATGACATATCCCATGGGTGGACCCACAATGTCAAAATCAGCTGCATTGTCAACAAAGAGATCTATATCGGTACGAAATGCATTAAGCACCTCATCCACCGTCAGCACCCGAGGTTCCTGAAACTGTCGAAAGGTATGAGAGATATAGAAGGAGGTTCGCAAATTATCAAAGAACCATTTTCTGTCCTCATGAATCAATTCCAGGGACACTTTGGCCGGAGGCATCCCTACAAAATTATAGTTAGAAGGCTTTTGCTTAGCATGCAAATAGCTTCCATTGATTCGTGCATCCCATGTATCGCTAAGCTCTGTAAAGCTACTTATGTCGATTCCCCACAAAACTGCATCCGTTTGATCATATACGAAATAGGGGAATGTACCACGTACCGTTCTGGTAAGCCCGGCAGGTTTGGCGTAGATATAATTCTCTATCCAATTGATGTATGTGGTCAGTTCGATATGCTCTTTTGCAAAATCCCATTCAAGATTGGAGATCCACTTATATCCAATTTCACTTTGAATCTCACGATCATCCTCCGTCAAGATATCGCCGGCATAGATTTGATCTGTCTCTTCATTCAGTTCGTAGCGAAATAGTCCATACTCAAGAAAGCTCAGATGCCTCCCATATCGATAGAGTTCGGCGATATTTGGGGGTCTCCATGCCGTCCCGAAATTTGAGCGGAAGGAAAATCGATCATTTACTTCAGTTTCAAATCCGATCGTGCCGGATACATTTTTAAAATCCAGGAAGTTTCGGTAAATGACATTGTTGGGTTGTCGCCCAACGACATCGGCATATTGACGATCAAATCGTAGTCCTAATTCAAATGAATGATTTTTATGCCGCAGAGATTCAATAGCATAAATGCCAAAACGCTCCTGCTTGTAATTCGGAATGAAAGGCACTGTATTTGTTCCTTCTAAGTTTTTATTGTCCTGGGCAGTCCATTGAAAACCCACTTTACCGCTCCAGGGGCCGACATCTGAGTGGCTCCACTCAAATGATCCCTGGTGCGACCCCAATGTCAGATCGATATTGGGGACCTCCTGATCACTTCCGCGTCGTATGTCAAACTCCTGACGGTGATTAAACTGATATCCGTATTTCAGATGAAACGAATGCTGCTTGCCGACCCATCGGGCATCCATGCGATACAGGTCATGATCTACTTCCTGCTTAGGTGTTTTAATATTATAGCTAAATGGGGCAGTTAAGTTAGGCACATCAGATTCCAGCGCTATAAGCAAATCGTCGAGATTACCATTTACAGACCCCCTGAGGACTCCCAGCTCCTGATAAAAATGACTATAGTACAGATTTATATCAAGCTCCGCCAACGGATGAAGGCGAACACCTCCGGAAATACTTCTTTCCCTTTTACCCGTATTAGTCAATTGATAGTCCGGAGCGTGCAGATCACCTTGCTTCAATATGGAGCCATTGAGCATAGCCCCCCACCACTTATAACCCTTTTTCAAGGCAAGGGTGGCCTCCCCGGAGCGTCCATTTGACTTTCCAAGCACAGAAACTTTTCCGGAGAGGTCCTGATTAAGTTCAATGGAGGGTTCACGGATCAGCATAACTCCTCCCATCGCATCGGGTCCAAACTCTACAGTGGCAGCCCCTTTAATAACTTCTAACTGATCTATCATGGAGGGATCTATCTCTGGCGCATGTTCGGCACCCCAATTCTGGAATTCATGACGAAGACCGGCGTTGATGAGTAGTATGCGGTTACTGTGTAATCCGTGTATGACTGGTTTCGAAATATTACTACCCGTCGACAAAATATTGACACCGGTGATCTGCTCAGCCACACTTCCAAAATCCTCGGACCCCAATATGCCTATGTCCTGCACTGAAATCGTCTGAGATGTGGCCGTGGAAAGACCATGGGTAATTGCTTCACCTTCGACGATCACACTTTCCAGAAGTAGTGTGTCGGGCGCCAGGTAGATCTCTACAGAGGGGTGATGAAAATCGTGATGGTGACGCATTTCCTTATACCCTACATAAGAAAAGACCAGGTCAAAGTCCTTGTCACAAATATTTTCCAGGAGAAATGCTCCATCAACATCGGTCTCTGCTCCAATGGTGGTGCCTTCTATCTGTACCGTAGCAAACATGAGGGGTTCTCCGGAAACAATATCATACACATGACCTGATGCTGTGTATTGACAAGAATCCACCTGACTAAATGACATACCTCGACTGCCCAAAAGTAGGGTCAGCGCGATGAAAACGCGGATTCGTCGATTCAATTTCAAGTTAGGTCCCAATGAATCTAATAAAATATTCCTGCAAATCTAACGCAACTATGTTGCATTTTTACTATTATTGCAACAATATTTCACATTTACGGTTCTTTATCCGTGTATAAGATTTGAAATAAACAGGCACATGAAGCGATTTTTTGGACTTAATCTTGACTTTCTGGGTTTCAGTGGCTCATTCCTATGTGCTATACACTGCCTGGCACTGCCGTTCCTGCTTTCCGCTGGTTTTCTGGGAAATATGTCTACACTGCATAATTCTATCTTCCAGTGGATCATCATTGTGGGCTTACTGCTAGTTGCCTTTCTCTCTCTCTACAGAAACTTTCGTACTGGCCACCGTAAGGCGGCTCCACTTATTCTTGGTTCGATGGGCTTCCTGGGCGTGATCATTGGTGAATCTATGCACGGTACCATCGGTCACACGATTGCAGCTATAGGTGGCTTCACCCTTGCAATTGCTCATTACTACAATTGGAAGCTGATGACCCAGCACCAGGGTTATAAATGTACTGTAGCTTAAGCAGGAAGTCTTACACACGACAGTAAGACAAATACATGACAGCTTCATGATCCTGTCGTTGATAATATAAGTCATTCTGTAGACAACCATTTATCTTTGGTCCTGTTTCCTCATCATAAATGAGCAAAAGAATCATGACTAAATACCTGGCTGTACTCACTACGATAATAATCCTGTCCTGTGGAGTAGAATCACGTGAAACTCCTGCTTTATCTCAAGCACAGAAAATCATACGGAAGAGTATAGAAGCTCACGGAGGTGATCGGTACGACGTGCATGATATATCCTTTGACTTCCGAAACAGATCTTATCGTACTACACGCAATCATGGAGATTTTCAATACGAGCGAATCTTCCAGGATAGCCTCGATCGGACGGTGCGGGATGAATTGACCAATAACGGATTGACGAGATATATCAATGATGAAAAAGTTAGTCTCACAGCAAAAGATAGTGCCGCATATTCTAACTCCGTAAACTCCGTCATTTACTTTACCCTCCTACCCTATTTTCTGACTGACCCCGCCGTCTTTACAGATCATCTAGGAACCTCCGAAATCAATGGGGAAAAATACGATAAGGTTAAGGTGACTTTTTCCGAAGAAGGGGGTGGAAAAGACTTCGAAGACCAGTTTATCTACTGGTTTCATCAGAAAACGGGAACAATGGACTACCTGGCTTACAATTACAAGACAGACGGTGGAGGTGCCCGATTCAGAGCTGCATACAACAAGCGAAGAGAGGGAGGCATTCTATTTGCAGATTATGAAAATTACAAACCAAACCCCGAGACCATGAATATCAATTCCTTCGACTCATTATATAATGAAGGTCTTCTGGAAAAACTATCTCTGATTGAGAACACTAACATCAAAGTCCAATAATATTATCCTACTCCTCTAGAAACTGCCGTGCATTTGCTATGCTTTCGTTCATTTTTTGAGCGACCACTTCTATTGCTTCTGTCTCCTTTCTGAGGGCTTCCTCTGCCTCTTCATCACTCATATTCTCGATATCTACCCAGGGTGTCAGGTTATGCATCCAGTGCCACATCAGACTGTCAGCATCTTCTAATTCAGTCAATATTTGATTAGCCTGTGGATCTAATGAGTCCTCTTTTACTTCGGTTATAAGTTTAGTAATGTCCATTATTTTTGGCATTACTTCGTCATGGACTGCCATCATTTCATCCCATTGGTCCATACGCCATGATGCATCCGAAGTGGTGTTTTCTGAGCATGCAAAAATGAATGTCAATAAAAAGAAGGCTGTAGACTTTAGTAATATTGATAATTTCATAATTTTTTATTCTTCTATTTTAAACACAACCTCTTCTGAAACCGTGGGTCCAGGCTCATCGTTATCTCCCCATACCCTGGCCACCAATCTGTATCTTCTATCAGACCGATATCCCTCTTCCTTAGAAAGTCGTACTTCATCCACATAATTATATACGGTAGCAAGCTTATCAGGTAAATAGTCACCCGGTGCATTGTATAATGTATCCGGAGATTCTGCATCAATTATTAACACATGAATATGATATACGGGTAATCCCTTATGACTTTCAAATGTGACGTACACCTGGAGATCATCCTCCAGGTATCCAACACTGTCTTCAGGGGCATAAATATGGGTATGGTAGCCATAATCCATTTCCTTCTGATTCTGATTTTTCAGAGCAACAGCATCTGGCAAGTCTTCTTTGGAACAACTACAAAAAATCAACAGGAAGCAAATCAACGATTCAGGTAAAGCTTTCCTCATAGTATTTAATTCAAAATGTAATTAACACTTACCGTCCAACGACTGCGGGCTTTCACCTCACTATCTGAATAATCAGCGGTAATTGGGGGAATAAACTGACCGATAACGAGCATTTTACCCACTCTGACACTGTTTGAAAATGTTAAAAATAATCCGTTTCCCCCTGTGCCATGAACTGGTAATCCTGAATCATAATAATCCTTTTTATTTGACTCAAAATAGAGACCCAGTCCTGGTGTCAAACTACTCATCATACCCAGATTTTTAGTATAAGAAAATTCCATGGCAACAGCAGCTTGATCACCAAATTCATATCCATTAGAAGCGCTGGAAAAAAGCTGGTATACGGCAGTCATAATAGCTCCTACCCGATTTCTTTTAAAAATCATCACGGGATTTATGGAGTACCCCCAGCTCCCGTTTCCGATATTAAAATTTTCGGGTAGATCACGTAGATGAATATCCGGATCATATTTTCCTGTGGGTAATTTCAGACCGCCGCCTAGCTCAAACAGGAATGAAGTACTTCCATCAATATTTTCCAGATTAAATAATTTGTAGCTGCCTTGAATAAAAAGATCCCCAAGGCCAGAAACCTGTTGTATATCCGCCCCGGCCTGTCTCTCATTTACCCGGTAAGGTTGTCGGACAATCAATCGCACCCGGTCCGTTAATTCCCAACGAGCCTGAATATTGAAAAGATGATATTTATCAGCACTTTCGTCACTATTAATCAAATGATTATAAAAGGAGAAAGACTGATACGTAAAACCCAGGTAGTTATTTTTGTAATTAGCCAAAGGACCACTGGTAGTACCTGAAATACCACAGGCACAGGCATCACAAGCTTTTACAGATCCCTGAAAAGCAAATAGCAGAATACAGCAATACAGCATTGCATATCTCATGACACGAAATCTTTAAGGAGTGGAAGCGGTGGACCACTCCCACTCTATGAGTTAAGCGGATTATTTCCTTAAAGAAATAGCGGTTCCAAGATTGTCGTGCAAGCGCATCGCGAGAGGCAAATTATTTCCTGTATGTGTATCCAATTCTGTGCTCACATCTACCCCACTAAACAAGGTCTGTAAATCCAGGCTAAAATAAAGGGTGTTAGCACCACGCTCCAGCTGAATATTGAGGGGCATATCAAAAGACTTCAATAAAGCATTGGACCCCAGGTGATATGCAACACCGGTATCCACGGTACCATCACCGTCCGTATCAACATCACCATCGACTCGCAAAAACTTATAACCCGTGTTCCAGTTCCAGTGCATCGAAGGATCCTGGATACCGAGAGGGTCAGATGTCGGACGTTGGGTAAAGTCCATTTCTGTCTGACTATTGGTAACAGAATCTACCCCGACAAAGAACTTAGCCTTTTGTATTGCTGCAACTTCAAAAGAGTTGTTCACATTGAAAGAGTTCCCCAGATCAGCCAGGAGGTAATTATTGGCAAAATCGATGACATCACCATTGTCCAGGGTCAGCTCTAAACCTCCAACATAGAAGCTGGCAATGTCAAACGAAATCGCGGTACCATTTAAGTCATAGACGGTTCCATATTCAATGGGTTGTCCATTGATATTCATGTCGAATGCGAAAGTCACGTTAGCAACATCAGCTACATCGTTGTTGTCTTTATCGCAAGCTGAAAACAGAATGAATAACAAAGAGAAATAAAGTAATTTTTGCATGATATCTTCTTTAGAATGTAGATAAATCTATCCCCTAAAATCAAAGGGGGACATATTTAAAATGAAACAAGAAATAAACAGGATCGAATGATGGCTCTGAGAAGGGGTACCCTATACTACAGGAGGTCTGAAGACACCATTGCGATAATTTCTTGTCCGAAAGAATCGCTGAAATGAAGGAAAAATATGGGAAGTGAGATTAATCTCAGTATCTGATCTTACTGTGCTTGAAAAAGCATACGGTAACTCAAACACTTTTGATGTCTCTACTTTACTTTCATGATCGTTGCAATCGATATTTGCTTCTGTGACATCATTTATAAAGCACTGCGCATTACACATCAACTCAGGTCGATCTACATTCACACAATAACGCGCTGTGTAGAAATCCTTGGCAACAGAATAGCTTGACTGGATAACCACCAATCTAAGAGAGTGCGCCAGCACGAAGAATAACAAGCTATATGCCAGGAAGGTCCTCAATGCAACAAGATTTCATTACAAAGATACGTACTACAAATAACTGCTTCCATATTTTTATAATGTTTTTTGATCTGATAACGACCGGAAGAACGCAATCAATGCCTCTCTTTCGTGTGAAGACAAAGTAAACTCACGTAATTCTTCACTGGCCAACGGCCGCAATTGACGGTTAAAACTCTCATAATGAGTTATCACGTCGTCGATTGTCTTGAGGCTTCCATCATGCATGTAAGGAGCTGTCAGCATCACATTTCTCAAAGAGGGTATCCTGAATTTTCCATTATCCGTCGAATCCAACGAAATAAGGGCTCTACCCATATCTTCATACTTTCCATACAAGCCATTATTCTCAAAGGTAGGGCTATCTAAAAATACACTGTTGTGACATCCATCACAATTCAGTCGTTCACTTGTAAACAACTCCAGGCCGAGTTTTTCCTTGTCA
>JAUILM010000215.1 GCA_030432855.1 Bacteroidia bacterium | reverse complement strand
GACCAAAGACCAGCGCTGCAGTGATCAGTCCAGGCCCTGTTTTATATAGTATGCTTTTCAAATGCTGTAATAACTGAAGTTGTATTGCGATCTAATATATCGAGTGTTATGCTGCTTTTTTAGCAAAAAGCCCAGTGAAGTGGTGGATTATGAAAGATTGTCAGTCGAAGGATTGTCAGGACAGGCTGAGAAGATGCAGGAGTGAGCATCTCATAGTTGCACGTTCATTTGATAGATATTGTTGGTTTGCAAGAGGGATCTAAGTTCGGTAATCTCTTCCTTCGATTCAACAAAGCTGGGTAAGGTAGAGACGAGAAGTGCGCTTTCACTGTCGCTAAGACTACTGATAAGTTTAGATTTGATGAACACCTTTGTTTCTTCGTCTTCGTGCAGGATCAGATCTTTCATTTCCTGATAAATGATGAGGAATAGTGTCTGGAATCCAGCGAAATCCGAATATTTTTTTCTGAGCTTTTTAATCTTTTTCTCAGAAATAAATTCCACGTTGTCTGTGATGAATTCCTCTTTCAAGTATTGGTAAAATTGTCCGCCATAGATTTTATGGTTAGAATCAATGGATGATTGTTGAATATACCTTTTCAGGATAGAGATCATGGCATCGATGCGTGGTTCAATAGATGTCTTACCTGCCGTCTTTTCCTCGATGACATCTGTAAGACGCTCTTTGATTTCTCTGTCTTGAATGTGCTGTTGAAGTGATAGTAAGTGATCCGATTGCTTCTCCAGTACAGTACGTGCAACTGGTATTCCTTGTTGTGCGACCTCAGGATGATGATGAAAAGAAGTACTCCTGCAAATGCCCAGATACTACCTGCTGTTCCACCGACAAAACGTCCCCGATTTCCCAATGAATTTCCCTCATTCACAAAGTCAAGGTTGGTGCTAATGATAAGAAAGTAAAGTCCCAGTAGAGTAAGTATGATGGATCCGATGTACAGCAGAAATGTAACCACTCCATCCCCGTCCACACGGTCGTAGATTTTAGTGATTTGTTCAATGACTTCTGTGGATCGAGTTGACATATCTTTAATATACTCAAAATGCAAATGGATTTGCTGGTCAGTAGCTAGATTACTTAACCTCGATCTTGCGAGCTTTTTATCAAAGTACTGGTGCCAGTACGAAAATCCATCCAGGTGATCTGGGCTCAGATTATTTGAAGACTGCTCACTCTTTCATTTATACATCGCACCCTCTTTCGTATGTTTGTGCCCGATTAACAAAGAGATTTACAAGCAATGGCAGATAACAAAGTGATTTTTTCAATGGAGGGAGTGTCTAAGACCTTTTCTCCCGGAAAGAAAGTATTGAATAATATATGGTTGAGCTTTTTCTATGGGGCCAAGATTGGTGTGCTGGGTCTGAATGGTTCGGGGAAGTCAACACTACTGAAATTAATCGCCGGCCTCGATAGTAACTACGAGGGCAAAATCAGCTTTGATGGAAGCTATAAGATAGGATATCTGGAGCAGGAGCCGACCCTGGATCCAGAAAAGACGGTGCGCCAGGTAGTGGAAGAAGGCGTCCAGGACCTGGTAGATCTGATGGCTGCATATGAGGCGATCAATCTTAAGTTTGCAGAGCCCATGAGTGATGATGAAATGAACAAGCTCATCGAAAAGCAGGGCGAACTGATGGAGAAGTTGGATCATCACAATGCCTGGGAGCTGGACAATAAACTGAATACGGCGATGGATGCATTGCGTTGTCCTCCCGATGATGCCAAAGTAAGTGTGTTGTCCGGAGGGGAGAAAAGAAGGGTAGCGCTTGCCCGCTTATTGCTTAGTAACCCCGATATTCTTTTGCTGGATGAGCCTACCAACCATCTTGATGCCGAGTCAGTACATTGGCTGGAGCAGTATCTTAAAAACTTTCCGGGTACGGTCATTGCCGTGACGCATGATCGGTACTTTCTGGACAATGTGGCCGGATGGATTCTGGAGTTGGATCGGGGAGAAGGCATTCCCTGGCAGGGCAATTACTCTTCCTGGCTAGAGCAGAAGGCTAAACGTCTGGAGATGGAAGAAAAGCAGGAAAGTAAGCGTCGTAAGACCCTCGAGCGTGAGTTGGAGTGGATACGCATGGCTCCCAAAGCCAGACAATCGAAAGGTAAGGCCCGTCTGAATGCTTATGAAAAACTGGCCGGTGAAGCCGGGAAGGAGAAGGAAGCTAAGTTGGAGATCTTTATCCCAGCCGGACCCCGACTGGGAGATGTGGTTATAGATGCGGAAGATATCACCAAGGGTTATGGTGATCGTGTCCTCTTTGAAAATCTGAAGTTTAGCATTCCTAAAAATGCGATTGTTGGCATCATCGGACCCAATGGGGTGGGAAAGAGTACGCTATTCCGGATCATCATGGGAGAGGAGCAGCCCGATAGCGGAAATATTACGATTGGAAGTACCGTGCAACTATCGTATGTGGACCAAAGTCATGAGCATTTACAAGATGGTGAGAAGACGGTTTACGAGGTATTGTCGCAGGGAAATGACAATCTCATCATTGGAAATGCGACGGTGAATGCCCGTGCATATCTCAGTCGCTTTAATTTCGCCGGAGCTGATCAGCAAAAGAAGGTCGGTGTGCTATCCGGAGGAGAACGTAACCGTTTGCACCTGGCGATGACGCTCAAAGAAGGAGGCAATGTACTATTGCTGGATGAACCTACCAATGACATTGATGTGAATACGTTGAGAGCACTGGAGGATGCATTGGATAACTTTGCAGGTTGCGTGCTGGTGATTTCGCATGATCGTTGGTTTATCGATCGATTGGCGACACACATTCTTTCGTTTGAGGATGAAGCGGAAGTAGTCTTCTTTGAAGGAAACTACTCGCAGTATGAGGAAATGAAGAAAGAGAAGTTAGGTGATATTACGCCGAAAAGGCCTCGATTTAAGAACGTGATCAATAGGTAGGAAGCCATCTCTGTGGCAGCTCTACCTTTCAGGTTAGTAAACTCTAAAAAGTTACCGCTATGAATCTTTCTCGCATCATATTTCTGCTAACTGCAATGCTCTTCTTTTATTCGGTATCGCAGGCTCAGACCATAGCATACACCGGAGCCGGCATAATTGTGGGTGATGGCAGTTTCATCAATAACGGAGTTCTCATTGTGGATCAAGAGGGCACGATTCAGGCTTGTGGACCCATCGAAGAGGTTGACGTACAGGCTGATGAAGTAGTTGATCTTTCCGGGAAATTTATCATGCCCGGGATAATTAATACACATGGTCACGTGGGCGACGTGAAAGGTATTGAACCCGGTCATTATTCCGCAGAAAACATCAAAGACCAATTGAAACTCTACGCCTACTATGGTGTCACCACTGTGGTCAGCCTGGGAGGTGATCGTCAGGCAGCGGTGCCTCTGCGCGATGTTAATTATAAAGGGACACCGGAAGGAGCGCGACTCTACATTGCGGGAGGGATCGTAAATGCCAGCACACCCGCTGAAGCGAGAAAACAGGTGGATGCCAATATCGATATGGGCGTAGATTTTATAAAAATTCGGGTGGATGATAATTTGGGAAATAGCCAGAAGATGACATCTGCTGTTTACGAGGCGGTCATTGATCAGGCGCACCATCACGACAAAATGCTGGCGGCGCACATGTTCTATTTGGATGATTCCAAATCCCTTTTAAAGGCCGGTGCTGATTATCTAGCACACAGCATTCGTGACAAAGAAGTGGATGGTGAATTTATTCAAATGATCAAGACTACAGATGTTTGTTATTGTCCCACACTCACTCGCGATCTTTCCACTTTTATTTATGAAACGAAGGCATTCTTTTTCGAAGATCCCTTTTTTCTAGAGGCTTATGATGCCAGTATTGTACAACCTCTTTTGAGTGAAGAGAGTCAGGAACGAGTAAAAAATAGCAAGTCTGCTCAGACTTACAAGGAAGCTCTGAAGGTGGCACTCAAAAATCTGAAGACACTTTCTGATGCCGGGGTACCCATCGCTTTTGGGACAGATAGTGGTGTGGCTACTCGCTTTCAGGGATATTTTGAGCATGTTGAGATGAATTTAATGGCGGAGGCTGGTATGGCCCCTTCTACCATTATTAAGTCAGCTACCGGTGATGCAGCCCAATGTATGGGTATAGACCATGTTGGTATTTTATCCCAGGGGAAGGAAGCTGACTTTTTAGTATTGCAACAAAATCCCCACAGCGACATACGAGCCATGCGTAGTATCGAGCAAGTTTTTGTAAAAGGGGTAAGTGTCAGGTAAAATCCATTTTAAAATCAACGTGTGAAGCTCTTTCGAAAAAGTAGAGAAGAACGGAGTAGTGGCTATTTGCTCTATGCGCTGGGAGAAATTGTATTGGTGGTAGTGGGCATTCTCATAGCTCTTCAGATTGATACCTGGAATACCCAAAGAGTCAATGAGACGAGGAAGAATAATATCCTATCTGAAATCAGAGAACAACTGAAAGATGATCTGGAGGATATTCAGGTGAATATTGCCGGGCATGAATCATCAATCAATGCCGGAGAGCGGGTGATAGCCTATTTGAGAGGTGATTCTGTAGGCCAGGATTCCGTTGGTTATTTTTTGATCTCCCTAACCGGTGATTATACCTCTCTAAATAATATGACTTCTTTCGAAACCTTAAAGGATTTTGGATTACAACATATTCGCCAGGGAGTGTTGCGGACAGAGATTGCACGATTGTATGATTATCATTATGAAAGCCTGGAAACACTCGAAGAAGAGTATTATCCCGCCAGCTACTACGAAATATATAATGACCGGATCCTGGATATCGTGGAGCCTCTTTTATATTACGATGAGCAGGACCGACTACGTTTTAAATCTAATACCGGAAACCGAAGGCTAACACCACGTATTGAATATGACATCAGGCAGGCATCCTTCTGGAGAAACTTTCAACTGAGAGAGTATAATGAAGTCATAGACCAAATTCATTTGGTGGATTCACTGATTGGATTGGAGATTGGTAAGCGGTAAAATGTGGTTAATTCAGGTCAAGCATCGATTCTTGTCTCTTTTGCATCACGAAGGACAAACAGAATGAAGCATGATTTGGGTTTCGCACAACGGAAAAGTCGGGGTCAGTTATTTATGCTCAGCGCACCCCCGGCCCTCCCCGGGAACCGGAGCCCAAGCGAAGGTTCCTGTTTTTTTCTGGTGCCCATAGCTGAAGCGAAGGGCACTTACTACGATCAGAAAACCACGGGGAGTCAACCCGCGCTTAATCAACTACATGCTTATTGAGTTACCTAAGGTTGCAAAGTGCACTTAGGTGGATGTGTAAGGCCACTTAAAATATTATCCGCAAAGCAAAGGTCAAAAGTGTCCAGGGTCTAAGCTTTAATATAAGATCTTTATTTGTGGAAAGCGTTGTTGAAGTGAAGGTTACTTGCAAGCTGCGAGAATCGGAGTTCAAGCGTATTTCCAGGAGTAGTTATGCTCAGCGCACCCCCTGCCCCTGTTTTCACGCTACGCTCAGAAAACCGGGGAGTCAACCCGCGCTTATTCAACTACATGCTTATTGAGTTACCTAAGGTTGCAAAGTGCACTTGGGTGGATATGTAAGGCCAGTTAGAATATTATCCGCAAAGCAAAGGTCAAAAGTGTCCAGGGTCTAAGCTTTAATATAAGCCCTTATTGTGGAAAAGCGTTGCTGAAGTGAAGGTTACTTGCAAGCTGCGAGAATCGGAGTTCAATCGTATTTCCAGGAGTAGGACGTCAGATTCAAAGTGACCCTGAGAGAAAGGTGGCATGTTTCACGCAGTAAATTTATAGCTGATATGTATTGCACTCGCAAGTACAGAAAGGGACACGTACAGAGAGCCTTATTTTCTTACCGGAGTAATTAGCGGATATTATGATTCTTTTCAGTACACCCAAATTTACGGTGGACAAGAGTTTCAATAAGAAAATCCAGCGATTATGCCAGCTTTCAATCTCGGGACGATCATAACGAGGCAAAATGTCCCCTAACTCTGAACCAAGATGAGCAATCGTCACCTATGAATCTGACTAGACCTTTGCTTCTTTCGGGCGATGCGAAAGAAGGCCCCACGCAGTGGATCTTTCGATTAAATCCAAGGCAAACCTCAGAAAAAAAAGAAGGAACAACGGACACTAGGGCTAGGACAAATTTATTTGTGGATTGCATCGGTACACTAAATAATTGTTCCACTACCAGGATCGATGAAAATTAAAAAAGGGAATGATGGGAAAGATACTTATCTGTTTAATTGATGGTGATCCGTCTTTATCGGTCTCAAGAAAATGATAATAGGGATTCAGTCTATTGTACATGTTGTAAATCCCAATTTTCCAGGTTCTTTCACCTTTACTCTTCTTTTTCCTGAATTCGAAGGATATGTCAAGTTTATGATATGCCCTGGTTCTAGCATTGTTGATCGTTGTTACATCATAAATTGTGGATAATCCTTCATAGGATTGTAAAATATCTGTCGGGTCGTCTAATTGGATTTCATATTGGAAACCGGGAAAAGTTAATCGGTGGCCAGAGCGGTATTCCCAGGTCGTTGCAAATGAAACATTTTTTCCTAGTTCTCTTTTCATGACAATCGATAGGTCATGCCTTCGATCATATATATAGGGAAACCAATTCCCACCATTTATTTGAGAAAACTGTCTGTCATTCTTTGAGAGTGTATATGCAATCCACCCCGTGGTGTGACCCAGGTCCTTTTTGACCAGCACTTCTAACCCTATTGCAATACCTTCCCCTTCTGTAATTACCTTGCTGCTAAGGTTCCCTGGTCGGAAGAAACTTTGACCTTCCTTTAGCCTAATGAGATTAGTGAATCTTTTTTGAAATACTCCTACTGAAAAGTTGTATGCATCTTTTTCCTTCGAAATTCCAAACCAGGTTTGCTGTGATCGCTGAGGAGGCACCCCGGATGTACTGGGAACCCATAGATCTGCAGGAAAGCCATTCGACGAATTACTAAGGAAGTGGAGAAATTGATGAAGTATCATGTAACTACTTGAAATGGACCAACCGTTGTTGTCGTAACTTATAATCGCTCGTGGGTCTACAAACGTGTAGTTAGTTTTATCCACTGAAATACTAGACAAACTTGCCCCGGCCTTCATCGATATCTTACCCAGAATGTCTTTTAGTTCCCATTCAGTATGGATCTTATATTCGGGGCTACTGAACTGCCCTTCTGAGAAAGTAGTGTCGATGTCAGTAAATTTGTTCTTACTTGTGAATCCTTGCTCAAAGGGCGTAAAATGTCGACTATTGATAGATATCCCCGCCTCACCATGTAAGAAATTACTATGATACGTTTTGAAGTTCAAATTAATACCCAAGTCATCAATCGTAGTCTGTAATCTCTGTTCATTAAGAATAATCGTCTGGTCGTCAGAACTCACATCTAGGAAATTCCGATCCTGAAAGAAGAATCTGGCATACCTTAAAGAAAGTACGAATGCACTTTTAGGACTTGGCAGATTTGACCATGAAAGATTTATGGTACTGTTACCCCAACTGGCTGAGGTGTTGGCCTTACCTCTAAAAGTTTCTCCTGAAAATTCTTGAAGGGTGATATTTGAAGACGACTGTCGAATGTATGATTTATCAACGCCACTGAAAAAAGAGAATGAAAATGAATTCTTAAGATTATGCTGATATCTTAACTTCATGTGTGTATCAAAGAGGTAATATCCCAGACCAAAATCTTGTTTGTCAATGTACTTTAGATAGGCATTTGTGAGCAAGTCATAGGGTGTCCTTCTGAGTGAAAATGAACCAGTGAGTTTATTCTTAACAATAGGACCGTTTGTTGCAATTGAGGTAGACAATAGGCCAAAATTAAGATCAGTACGCCATCTATCTTGTCCACCATCTTTAAGCCTTACATCAATAACTGAGGACAATCGCCCAGAGTAGCCAGCTGGAATATAATCAAGAAAGAGTGTTGTATTCTTGACGCTGTGCGGATTAAAGGTGGAATTAAAACCACCCAGATGGTACGCATAATATAGCGGAGTACCGTCTAATAAGATCAAGTTTTGATCAGGGCTTCCACCTCTGACATATAAACCACCATTTCCTTCTAAACCTGAACTGATGCCCGGTAGTAGTTGAAATACTCGGAGTACATCAGTCTCACCTGTTAAAGAGGGTAGTGTCGTAATGTCACTTGCTCGGATCTGGATAGATCTTTCTATGCCTCTCAGGTCCTTTGTACTCGATACTTCAACACGCTCTAAAATCAACCCTTTACTTAGATTCACCTCTATAAGCGTATCTTGCTGGACCGATAGATTTATGCTATCTGAGCGATAGCCCACATAAGATACTATCAAACTAAAAGGTTGCTTAGTTGGCACTTCAATGGCAAAATATCCATTCTCGGCACTAAGCACAGAAATATTTCCATCCCTAAAATAAATATGTGCTCCGTTTAGATATTCTC
>JAUILM010000214.1 GCA_030432855.1 Bacteroidia bacterium | reverse complement strand
CTTAAAGGAAATGGGTTCGACAAGCTTCACCAGCATAAGATCAGACCGGGCATAAGTGACAACGGTATCCACTACCTGACCCAATATTTTATCACGACTACTGGAATATCCCTTCCACCCCAGAATAATCAACTGACAATGCCTTTCCCGGGCTGTTTCCAGAATAGCCCTCCCTGCATTATATCCAATCTTTAGCATCGTGTTGACAGGTACTCCTGCCTTTTCCACAATTTGCTGGGCTTCTTCAAGAAGTAGACGATCCTTCTGTATCTCCAGTGATGATGTCGAAAGAGGCATCTGCTCTGGTACCACCACCACTCGAAGAAGTACGATCACACTTTCCTTTTGCCTGGATAGTGCGATAGCCATGCCCAACAGATCCCTCATAGTGTTGGGATTAGCCACTGGTACCAATATATAATCTCGCTTGTCATTTTTGGGAGGGGCAAAAGTCTCCATTAAAACGCGTGCTGCTTCTCCGGGTACTGACTCCTCCTCGGGTTGTGCCCCTTTCCAGGATAAGAAACCGAGCATACCTACGATCAGGCTTCCCACTGCGAGCAAAGCGGGTAAGGTATGATGGAAGATCTGGACTAACAGATATCCATTGGCGATAATGGCGATGATCGGCACAAGTGGTACGAGTGGCACCTTAAAAGGGCGCTCAATATCAGGGTACTTTCTTCTATGTTTTATCAGGGCAAAATTCACCATGATTAGTGCGATAAGTAGTACCGTGTCGGCAAAATGTGCCAAATCTTCCAGGGGTAAAGACAACGTAAATATGGCAATGGTCCCGCCCACGGTAAACAAGGCCATGATAGGAGTCCGGGTTCGCTGATTGATCAGTCCCACCTCCTTGGGCAAATGTCCTAACTGACTCATAGCCAAAGCAACTCGTGAGCCGGCCATGATCGAAGCATTCGACGCTGAAATCATAGAGAATATAGCTCCTCCAATGATTACCATACCTCCAAAACCACCCAGGAATTGTTTGGCAGCTATTCCCATGGCGGCTTCTGTATATTCTGTCAGGTTGGCCGCAATGGTGACCAAAACAACCAATGTGTAGAGTACTGTCACGATACCGACGGACCAAAAAATGGCTCGAGGTATATTTCGTTGTGCGTCTTTTACTTCCCCCGCACTGGCTGCTATTGCTGAGAATCCAAAGAAGGTGATAAAGACCAAGGCAGAGGTACTGACAATGGCTACTGGATCTGAACTAAACTTTGCAATAATCTCTTCTGTATCTACATAGCTCAATCCTCCAATCACAAACCAGATCAACAGGATCACTTTGGCAGCGGTCACCACGATTTGAAAGCCACCCGACTCCTTGGTCCCCTTGACATTCAGAAACGTTAAGCCAATCAGCGTAACTATGCCGATAAGTCCACCGTAGGACGTATGATAGATGAACTCAATGAAGTAGCTGGATAGACTGGCGATGTAAAAAGCACAGCTGGCTGTATAACCCAAAAACAGAGACCATCCCACCATATAGGCCAGGGGAGGGGTAAAGGTCTTGCGAGCATAGAGATAACCTTCACCAGATCTGGGATAAATGGATACAAATTCACAATAGGCCAGTGCGGTAAAGATAGATACAACGGCAGCAAGGAGAAAAGCGACAATGGCGGCTGAACCGACATTTCGTATAGCAAGACCAGACAGTGTGAAAATGCCCGCGGCAATCATCGTCCCAACTCCGATTGCCAATGCCGAATAGAATCCAAGGTCGCGGCTCAGTTCGGCCTCAATAGGTTTACCCTTTTGATGATCTGTCATATGCTCATCAATACCATACCAAGGAAACGATAATTCATGGTATAACCAAATAATAGTATGTGAAATCTACTGATCTTCAATGATAATGGTGAATTGCAACGGTAGCAGCCTACCGATATTATTTGTCGCTCTCCGGCTTTTCCAACTCATAGTAAGGGATAAGCAGCCAGCCTTCGAATAGGGTTGGATCACAGACGGGAAGTAGGAGGTGTTAACCAGTTTCGCACCCCAATTCGTAGATGCTACACATATCAGTAAGACAACTATTTAACTGCACGTACACACATAAAACTTAACGTGTCTTAGAAAACTTACTGGTTTATATAAGAAGGGCCACACTCCAGTAGTAGCACAATCAAAGTACCTACGACGACATTTGCTTTAAGATTCCATATTCGAGCCCACGGAGTTCAGCGAGTCCCCTCAGTCGCCCAATGGCCGTGTAACCTGGGTTTGTCTTCTTATTCATATCATCCAGCATCGAATGTCCATGATCGGGTCGCATCGGTATAGAAGCACCCCTGGTCTGTTGCTCTTTGCAAAGTGCCGACATTACCGCATACATATCTGTTTCTCCTCCTAAATGATCCGCCTCATAAAAGCTACCGTGTTCTTCACGTTTTACGTTCCTGAGATGTACAAAGTGTATGTGCTTTGCCAGTCTTTCGGCCATACCAGGTAAGTCGTTGTCTGGTCGTACTCCATATGATCCCGTACAAAGACATAGTCCGTTGTAAGGGGAGGGTGAGGCTTCGATGATAAATCGGGCATCTGCTTCTGTACTTACCACCCGTGGCAATCCCAATAACGAAATCGGCGGATCGTCTGGGTGAATGGCCAGGCTTACGCCACACTCTTCTGCCACCGGCACTACTGCTCTGAGGAAATATGCAAGATTATCCCTTAACTGATTTCGATCAATATTTTCATAGGTAGCCAGCTTGTCCCGAACTTCCTGGACGGTCCAACCGGAGGCGGCTCCGGGAAGACCCATCGTCACATTGGCTCTCAACTGTTCTTTCTCATCATCTGACATCTGCTCAAAGCGCTCAGTCGCCATCGCTATCTGCTCATCAGTATAATCATTGGTAGCACCAGGTCGCTGGAGGATAAATAAGTCGAAAGCGATCAAAGCGATCATTTCAAATCGTAAAGCCTTCGAGCCATCAGTCATCACATAGTCCAGATCAGTCCGTGTCCAGTCTACCACCGGCATGAAGTTGTAACAAACTGTCTTAATACCACATTCGGATAGATTTCTAAGCGTCTCCTGATACCATGTGATATATTGATCCCGATTCGGTCCGGCTGTTTTGATGTCTTCATGCACATTGACACTTTCCACTACACTCCACACCAGTCCTGCCGCCTCAATCAGTTGTTTATGTGATTCGATAGATCCCTTATCCCATACATCACCTACCGGTATATCATGCAAAGCCGACACAATTCCGGTGGCCCCTGCCTGTCGTATATCACTCAATTTTACAGCATCTCGCGGTCCGTACCACCGCATCGTTTGTTCTAAGTACTTCATAAATCGAAGTAACAAATTTCTATCGATTATATCGATATCTTTTGAATAACTTGGGGGCTCCAAATGAAATATTGAGAAAATGGCGGCAAAGAAAGTTCCTTTTAATGTCATGGGAAAGGTTGTGGTAGTCACCGGTGGATCAGGCACGCTGGGAGGAGCCATATGCAAACATCTGATTCAGCAAGGGGCACATGTGGTCGTACTTGGCTATCGTGATGAAAGTGTGGTAAAGAGATTAAAAGAGTTGGCACCCTTCGGGACTCCTATGGGATTAGCCGTCGACGTGACAGACGAAAATCAGATGGCTACGGTGAGACATAAAGTGCTGGAGAAATGGGGCAGAATTGATGTCTTAATTAATGCGGCGGGTGGAAATCTGCCAGGAGCTACTATCCCTCCCGGAAAATCCGTTTTCGACGTGTCAATACCCGATCTTCGTACGGTCATAGATTTGAACCTCATGGGGTCGGTAGTCCCTTCCATCGTACTGGGCAAAACCATGGCCGAACAAAAGCAGGGTAGTATTATCAATGTTTCTTCGATGGCGGCTGAGAGGACTCTAACCCGAGTCTTCGGCTATTCCATGGCTAAAGCAGGTATCAATATGCTGACCAAATGGCTGAGTACCGAATTGGCTCAGAAATATGGAGATGGTATCCGCGTAAATGCAATAGCCCCGGGTTTCTTTATCGGTAATCAAAATCGAGCCTTGCTCACGAATGAAGATGGATCTTATACTGAAAGAGGGCAGACGATTATCGATAATACACCCATGGATCGATTTGGTGATATCACCGAATTAAATGGAATCGTGCAATTCCTGTGCAGTGATGAGTCTTCCTTTGTGACAGGAACAATTATACCCGTGGATGGTGGATTTAGCAGTTTCAGCGGTGTGTAACAGAATCCCTGGACGGAATTAGTTACATAGCTCCGTATGCCTTCACTCCAAAGGTCAGGAGGAAAGGTAGCGTTAGCCAAAAGAATTCAGGAAGAAAGATCATGAACAAAACAAAAGCAATCCCTGAGATGATGGTGTACATCCAATATTTTTTAGACGAATCCTCTGCTGTCGACATATCATGTGTTATTGATACAGCAAACATACTAAAGAGTTAAATAGCAGCCAAAACCAGCAGCCACTTTTGATAAGGTAATTTTCGAATGGTTGTACCGTATCTGCCTTTTGAAATCCCTGATATCCTTTATCTTACACATAGCAGAATCACTGAATTCGAACATTCCTTGATTTATTTGTTATCAAAGAGTAAGATGGTGTACAGATTTTATTCGTCGATCAATAGAAATAACGTATTGCTCTTTAAGTAAAAAATGTGAATCGCTCAGGTACAACAGATCTTCCTTTACATGGTGGCAAGGTGCCTGCATGGCTCTATGAGCGGATGGGAAAATTGGGATTGGCCATCATCCGGGTGATTGTCCAGGAGTATGGAAGGACCGAGGTGCTGAAGCGATTGAGTGACCCTTTTTGGTTTCAATCCTTTGGGGCGGTCTTGGGCATGGATTGGCATTCGTCTGGCATCACGACTTCGGTGCTGGGTGCTCTCAAGAAAAGTGTAAATCCGCACAGTAAAGAACTGGGATTGTACTTCTGTGGTGGACGCGGAAAGCAATCACGTCAGACACCTCGCGAACTGTATGAGTTATCCATGCAAAATGGTTTTGATGGTGAAGGTCTCATCAGGGCCAGTAAGCTCTCGGCGAAGATCGATAATACGGCCATACAAGATGGGTTTCAGTTCTATTTGCACAGCTTTATTCTCTCCGCTGAAGGACATTGGTCCGTGGTGCAGCAAGGGATGCAACCTGAGCAGGGATTTGCGAGAAGATACCATTGGCACTCTCAGTCTATTGACTCCTGGGTGATTGAACCCCATACCAGTATCTATGGAAAGCCTGGCGAGAGCATTTTGAATCTTGTAGCCAAAAATGCTGCTGGTGCCCAGCAAGGTATACTGGACATCCTGGACGAGACACCGGGCAGGATGCTGAAGGAAGTCATGCACATGCAGATGCCATCTCATCATGACGTCCGTACATCTGACATTGATCTCAAGCGACTGGGATCGATTCTGTACCTGGCTTATGAAAATGATCTACCCGATTTCGAAAGAGCGCTTTTACTACCTGGTATGGGTCCTCGCACCTTACAGTCCCTGGCGTTGGTGAGTGAGGTCATATTTGGGACACCAACCAGATTTACCGATCCAGCCCGGTTTTCTTTTGCGCATGGAGGTAAAGACGGACATCCTTCACCAGTACCCCTTGAAGTGTACGATGAGACGATCGACTTTCTCAATAAGACAGTTGATAAGGCAGTCATGGACCGGAGTGATAAAATCCAGGCGATGAAGAAGATCCATGCCCTTTCAAAAGATCTGGAGAATTCCTTTGTACCTGATGCTACGCGATATCAGAACTTTCTAGAGTATGAACGTAAGAAAGTTGCCATGCTAGGTGGCAGAACGGTCATGGATGATCGACCTAACCACAAAATGAAGAATGACTCCGACCAGTTAAGCTTGTTTTGAGTCAACCTTGGTATTTGACATAGAACTTGACGTAGCAAAACATGAAATAATGAATATGTCAAAACACGTGTATGGCCATAAAAAAAGCCAAATCCGGGGGACCTGGCTAATCTCTTCATGTGATCGAAATAACTAAGAGATATGTATAACGGGTTCCATAACTCAAGCATTCCGAGGCATGCTACTTAAAGATAGAAAAAACCAACAGGCCATAGCTACTTCGATCACTTTTTTTAAAAATATTTTGATGCTATTGGGTGATCACCTTAATCATTGTCCCAGCTGCTACCTGATCTTTTAAGTCCATTCCATTGATAAGCGCATGTTCTCGCATGCGATCTGAATTGACCCTGTAGGATTGCAAGATTGATTGCAAAGTACCAGCACGACTTACTTTTTGAATCGATATACGATCTGGTTTTTTATTGATTTTTGACTGATCTGTCAGACGGGTAAAATGTCTCATGGTTTGATTGAAAGAAGGTACATATGTGTCAAAACTTGCTTTATCCGTCAAACCGTGGAACGTGAAGATCATATTGTTGTAACTGATAAAATAGGTTAGGATGCGTACTGTCTGTCCGGACTGCTCATTAGCCTGGTCAGACACCATAGCCAGGACATTCATTCCATTCAATGAGATCTCCTTTTGCTCTACGACTGTAAGGCTATATTGTTCGGCTGTCTGCTGCGCCGCTGCCTGTAGATTGGCCGCCTCGGTCAGCGTAAGGATCATCGCGGCTTTACCATCTTTGGGCGCCATCTGTACCTGAGAGGGTGTATTTACAGTCTGCCAGTTCTGTGGAATGGGAAACTGAAACCGCATAGAGGGATGATAAAAGGTACTATTTTCCACATAGCCCTGTTGCGGATCTTCACCATAAATCAGACCATCAATCATCCGTAGGTAACTTTCCCTGTTCACCTGTAATTTCGAGGCATCGATATCCTTTTGAATATCATTGGCCATCGCATTTACCTTTTGATATCGGTCAGCCGGGTCTGGGTGAGTAGAAAGGAACGTAGGCAATGACTCAGCACTGGTACCTGCCCGCATGTCGTTCAACGTATTAAAGAAGTTGGCCATATGATGAGCATCGTATCCTATAGCCGTGCTATATTGCACTCCCAGCTCATCAGATTGAGACTCATCGTCACGTCCATATTTCAAAAATAGAAGTTGCATAAACTGTTGACCTTCCTGCGCCATGGCACGGAAAGTAGGGGAGACGATCAATCCACCTATGAAGACCACCTGTCCCAGTGTGGCCTTGGTCTGTTGTTGGACAGAATGCCTGGCAGTCACATGGCCGATCTCATGACCAAGAACTCCTGCAAATTCAGCTTCATTATTGAAATGTGCCAGAATGCCCCGAGTGAAATAAATGAACCCTCCGGGCAAGGCAAACGCGTTGACAACTGGAGAATCAAGGATCTTAAACTCATATTGGAGATTGGGTCTGTGGCTGATTTTTGCCATCTCCTGACCCTTGGCATTGATAAAGTTTTGAAGCGTTTGATTTTCATACAATCCATACATCTGAACAATCTGAGGGTCGGATTGCTTACCCATAGCGATTTCTTGTTCCTCTGAAATGAAACTTAACTCCTTTTTGCCGGTCACTGGATTTACAGCACAGGCTACGATGGAGAGGAGGAATACCAAAAGTCCCAGGCTTAGTATGGGGCGGCCTATTATCAATTTTTTCATTTTCCCGTGTTATTATATTAGTTCCAATGTAAAACGAATTGGCAAAGTTCGATAGATATAATTTCTTGTGAAGAAGAAGTTAACTTTGGCATAAAGGATCAGACCCCTAAACTATTGAAAAAACTCCGAATTGATGCATAGAATTGTAGCCATAGGTGGTTGCAGTAATTCCGGTAAATCTACACTGGCCCGACAATTGTCGGATCAATTTCCATATGAAACTGAAATCGTTGCATTGGATAATCATGTGCAATCTACTGAAGTGATCCCCAAAGTACGGGATCGAATAGATTGGGAATTACCTGAATCAATTGACTGGAAAGGGATATACCAGACCATCCTGTCATCTAAGGCTGAGGTGGTCATCGTGGAAGGCTTTCTCATCTTCTGGAATAAATCCCTCAGAAGATTATTTGATGTTAAGATATTTCTGGACATCGACTACGATACCTTTATGCAGCGACGGAGACACGAGACACGGTGGGGCTCAGAACCTGAATGGTATGTACAACATGTCTGGGATAGCTATTTAAAATTTGGTCAGTTAGAGGAACCTTCTGATGATTTCTACATTATTAAAGGGACTAAACTGAATGCCGCTTCTTTGGCCTCGACAATTATTGCAGATCTCGAGCAGATGTAGGGTTATTTCAGGGAATGAGATATTACGTATTTTTGCATCAAAATAAAGTTTACGATGAGTAAGCATGGTAGGGTACTTGTAGCAATGAGCGGTGGAATAGACAGCACCGTCACGGCTATGATGTTGCACGATCAGGGCTATGAGGTGGTTGGCATCACTATGAAGACATGGGACTATGCCAGCAGCGGTGGGTCAAAGAAAGAGACTGGATGTTGCGGTCTGGATTC
>JAUILM010000213.1 GCA_030432855.1 Bacteroidia bacterium | reverse complement strand
ACCAGGGGCGGTAACGTCAAGAATTGGCCCTGGGACCGTATCATGCTTTCGTACGGAGCATCCCTTTACACTAGGTGCGTGACCTGGATGCCGATCAAAGACCCGACGGCCGGTTTTATCGGATATCGCAGGGAGGTTCTGGAAGCCATCCCTTTGGACGAAATCAGGTTTGTCGGCTATGCCTTTCAGATTGAGATGAAATTTTCAGCTTACTTGAGAGGCTTTAAGTTAGAGGAGATTCCCATCACATTTATTGACCGGGTAGAAGGTGTCTCCAAGCTATCCAGTGGGATCATTCACGAAGCTGTTTTTGGCGTGCTGAAAATGCGGGCGAAAAGTCTCTTTGGAACATATCCTTAAGACTCTCTTCTGATCGGTGGTAGACCTACAAGGATAAATCGTGGCTTCTATCCAGGACTGCCACAGAGTAGAGATTAACTGCAGTCTTGATTTGTATAGCATTCTTTGAAGCCACTTGATCTATTTCATTCTCACTCATATCCAGGTTTTGTCGTTGTAGATGCATGTATGCGGCGCGTGTCTGTACCCACTTTCCAGCCCATAATTTCTTTATATCAGCAATTTTGTCCCACTTTGACACACTATAAGGACTTCTTTCTTTCTAAAAATCTATTTAAATATTAGTATTTTTAGTCATATGTTTAATGCTGTTTTACATTAGTATTCACATTAATATATATCATAATTTATTGTTATGTCACTAATTTGATGACATCTTCCTTCTTTTTTGATGACAATATGGATGTGGGTTGTGCTCTGATATTAAGAATTTGACTCATTTAAATAAAAAAGTGGGAAATTGTGGGTAAAAGTGTCAATTATTCTATTTTTGATGTATTACTAGCTAGATTAACCGGACTTTATGCCACAACTGTATGGTGAGTATCCCTGCAAACTAGATGCGAAAGGGAGGCTTAAAATGCCTGCAGCCCTGCTGAAGAAGCTGGGGGGTGATGGTCCGTGGACATTCTTTGTAAACAGAGGTTTGGAGAATTGTCTCATGATTTATCCCGAAGAAGTTTGGGAGTCAACCGTTGAACAGATAAGAACCTTGAACCCATATCGTGCTGAGGACCGCAACTTTACACGGATGTTTTTCCGGGGAGCCCATGACATTGTCACGGATTCTGCTGACCGAATATTGATTAATAAGGGGATGCTGGAGCACGCAGGTATTGAAAAGGATGCGATCCTTTTCGCGTATTTGGACCGTATGGAGCTCTGGAATCGAGATCGGTATTTTGAAATTCTGGATGCTGATGCTCAGGATTATTCCGAGTTAGCTGAGAAGGTGCTGGGAGGTAGTCAACAAAGTGCTGCCATATGACAACTTCATATCACAATCCGGTACTCCTCAGAGAAACAGTAGAGCACATGGTAGTCGATAAAGGGGGGGTGTATGTAGATGCCACCTATGGGGGAGGAGGTCATACCCAATTTCTGTTGGACACATTGAACGAGAAAGGTACAGTGGTGGCATTTGATCAAGATGAGGATGCCATCAAAAACAAGATTGATGATCCACGTTTGATTTTACTCAGATCGAACTTCAGATATATCGGAAGATTTGTCAAGTATCTGAAAATCAATGAAGTGGATGGAGTGATGGCGGATTTAGGTGTGTCATCATTTCAATTGGATGAGGATTCAAAGGGATTTTCATTTTCTGCCGAAAGTGCACTGGATATGCGCATGAATACCAGTGCTACCTATACAGCGGCAGATGTAGTAAATAACGAACACGAAGCAGATTTGGTGGGGATATTTAGTGCATATGGGGAGGTGAGAAATGCCAAATCTCTGGCAAGAGCTATTGTTAAAGCAAGGTCGCAAAGACCAATTACGAGCATTCAAGAATTTCTACTGTGTGTAGAGCCTTTGATTATGGGCAACCGATCTAGGTATCTGGCGCAAGTTTTTCAGGCTATTCGTATTAAGGTCAACGATGAAATTGGTGCTTTGAAGTCATTGCTGACAGCAAGTGCTCAGATATTGAAGGTAGGTGGGCGACTTTCCGTGCTCACTTACCACTCTTTAGAAGATAGGATCGTAAAGCACTTCGTGAAGCGGGGTGTTTTTGATCCAAAGAGTCAGTTTGCATCAGATGCCTTCGGGGAGGTGCCCAGATGGTGTCTGGAACCTGTAAATCGAAAACCCATTCTTCCTTCTAAGGAAGAGATACAAAACAATAGTCGGGCCCGAAGTGCCAAACTCCGGGTTGCTGAAAAAACTAGAAGCTATGAGTGAGAAATCCAAAAAAGGCAAGAAACCGAAGACTAAGGATTCATCCGGACTTGATTCGAGATGGGTAGCCAGAAATCTTCCCTATGTCTTCTTTCTCATACTGCTGGCGATGGTTTATATCGCCAATGCTCATTATACCCAGAAAAAAATTCGAAAAATTGATAGACTGAAGTCGGAAATCAAGGAGCTGAATTGGAGCTACATGACCGCTAAGTCCGAACTGATCTACCAGGGTACTTATACCCAGCTGAGCGATGACGTGCGACTCAATAAGTTGTCTAACGAAGGCAATTTTCCCCAGAAATTAGATTTGCCAAAGTCTAAATCCCGATAGCAATGAGTAAGAAGCGCGAGTTACTGGCACGAGCTTACATTATTCTGGGAGGTATATTTCTTATGGCGCTGATCCTCATAGGAGGGACGGCCCGCATCAGTGTGTTTGAGGCTGACAAGTGGCAGGCGAAAGGAGACAGCACCAAACTTAAATTTGTTGATATTGCGCCCGATCGTGGCAATATATATTCTGCAGATGGCTACTTACTGGCCACTTCTGTACCATTCTTCGATGTGCATATGGATTTGAATTCGGAGGCCATGACGGACCGGATTTTTAATGAGCATGTTGACTCTCTTGCCATCTACCTTTCTCGACATATTTTCAAGAAGGAATCAGTTAGTTCACTAGAGCGTCGTCTGGTCAGAGAGCGGGAGGCGGGCAACCGTTATTTCCTCATCGAAAAGAATGTCACCTTCGATCGATTAGAGCAGATAAGAAAATTTCCATTAATACGGGAAGGCAAATATCAGGGAGGACTCTTGGTGGAACGTAAGTCCAAGAGACTCAAGCCCTTTAAAAATCTTGCTTCAAGAACTATTGGACTTGATCGTCTGAATGCCCAATCCGTCGGTATTGAAGGCGCCTTTGATAGCTATCTCCGGGGAAATGCCGGTAAGAAATTGATGCAGCGACTTGCCAACGGACTTTGGATTCCTGTCCATGATTTGTCGGAGATCCAGCCAGAGCGAGGTATGGATATCACCACCACTTTGGATATGAGGACTCAGGACATTTGTCAGACAGCCCTGCTTAGAGGGTTGCTCAATCATGATGCCGACTTTGGGGTTGCCATCGTGATGGAGGTAAAGACCGGGGCTGTAAAAGCTATTGCGAACCTCAATCGTCAACAGGGGGGGAACTATTGGGAATCTTTTAATCATGCTATCGGTGATGCAACAGAGCCGGGGTCTACCTTTAAGCTGGCTTCGGTCATGGCATTGTTAGAAGACGGTTATATTTCGGTGGAAGACTCCGTAAATATTAATCATGGAAGGGCCTATTTTGGAAGCAATGAAATGAGAGATTCAGAATGGCATTCTGAAACCAATGTCACCATACGTCGGGCATTCGAAATCTCTTCCAATGTCGGGATTGCAAAGGTCGTCGATAAAATGTATGGCCGATCTAACAAAGGACAGCAATATGTGGATCGCCTGGTTCAGTTCGGATTGCGGGATAAAACCGGTATCGAAATTGAAGGAGAAGGAACACCAGAAATAAGGGATGCAAATCATTCAAAGTGGAGTAAAGTAATGTCGCTGCCCTGGATGGCACATGGCTATGAATTGGAGATCACACCGCTTCAGACTTTAGCGTTTTATAATGCGGTGGCCAATGATGGCAAAAAGATGAAGCCATTTCTCGTGAAGAATGTGCTGGATGGAGGTAGAGTCATTAAGACCTTCGAACCCCAGGTTCAGATAAAGCAAATTGCTTCTGCAGCAACTATTCGAGAAGCACAAGGTCTGCTGGAAGGTGTGGTTCTACAAGGTACCGGATCCGCTTTGCGGTCGAAGGATTTTACCTTCGCTGGTAAGACCGGTACGACTAAATTGGAATATTGGAAGGAAGGTAGTGACAAATATCAGTCTTCCTTTGTCGGGTACTTTCCAGCAGAGGAACCTCTATACTCATGTATTGTTCTTATCAATAACCCTCGTAAAAATGGTTATTACGGTGGGACCGTTGCGGGGCCAGTCTTCCGGGAAATAGCCGAGAAATGTATGGCTACAGATGAGCAACTCATGGCCAAAGCCTCCATTCCTCTCACAGAAGAAGAAAACCCATCATTGCCCAGTTACGAAGTGGGATATGCAAGTGATATGATTGAAGTCTTGAAGCATCTCAACATTGACTTTTCCAAGGAGGTGGAAGGCGCCTGGTCAATCACTCTGCCGGGTGAAGGTGAAGTGGCAGTGAGGGATCGGACTATTGATAGCCACCTGGTACCCAACGTAGTAGGCATGGGACTGCGGGATGCCGTTTTTATTCTCGAAAATCGCGGTATGACCGTAAAAATAAATGGACATGGCAGAGTGAAGGAGCAGTCTATCAAGCCAGGCTCTAAATTGCAGGGTCAAAGCATTATGCTGTTTCTTGGATAAATTATATGCCGTGAAAACTCTCCGCCAAATCCTTAATTCGATCTCGCATACGTTGCATCAGGGATCTTTGGATCGTATTGTTGAAGGACTCACACTGGATTCCCGGGCCATAAAGCCAAACTTCGCGTTTCTCGCTCTAAAGGGTTCTGCATCTGACGGTCACGACTATATACCCGCGGCGATCACCCAAGGTGCTTCTGTGATCATTGGCTCGGTATTCACTTCTTTTGAAGAGGGGGTAGCATATGTCGAAGTTCCTGACGCAAGGTCGGTAGCCATTGAATTGGCTGCTAACTTTTATGATCATCCTGCTTCTAAATTAGAACTCACTGGCATCACTGGTACCAACGGAAAGACATCACTCGTCTATCTCTGTCATCAGGTAGCCAGTCTTCTGGGACATAAGGCGGGTTTACTTTCTACGATTGAAAACAGGATGGGCAATGAGGTATTACCCTCGAAATTGACGACCCCCGATCCTATCAGTTTCCAGGCTATGTTGGCGCAGATGGTAGATGCGGGATGTACTCATGCATTCATGGAAGTCAGTAGTCATGCATTAGACCAACAGAGAGTGTCTCCTTCTATGTTTGATGTGGCTGTATTTACGAACATTACGCATGATCATCTCGACTATCATGGTACGTTTGATCACTACATCGCCGCCAAGAAGTTATTGTTTGATGGATTATCTAAAGATGCAGACGCCCTGGTAAATATTGATGACAAGAGAGGTCCGGTCATGCTGCAAAATTGCAAAGCCAATGCACACACATTTGGTTTATATAAAGCAGCAGATTATAAAGGGAGAATCCTTGATAATTCTGCAACCGGTCTACATCTTCTTATTAATCAAAAAGAAATTTTTAGTCCACTGATCGGTGCCTTCAATGCCAGTAATCTGGTGGCAGCCTTTGGTATCAGCATGCTTTTGTTTGATGATGAACAATCCATACTTCAGGCATTAAGTTCAGTAAAGCCTCCTCCGGGGAGATTCGAAACATTTCATGACATGCGTCGCAAAATAACGGCCATAGTGGATTATGCGCACACACCCGATGCACTGAAAAATGTCTTACAATCGGTGATGGCTATTCGCAAGGGCAGGGAGGAAATCCTCACCGTAGTGGGATGTGGAGGAGATAGAGACAAAAGTAAGCGTCCTGTGATGGCGAAAGTAGCCTGTCAATACAGTGATAAGGTGTTTTTGACCTCTGACAATCCACGGTCCGAAGATCCGTATGCAATATTGTCTGACATGGAAGCGGGAGTGCCCGAAGATAAGAAGCATATCGTCCTCCGTATTGAGAGTCGCGCTGATGCAATCAAAGCGGCATGTTTGATGGCGCCGGCAAATGCTTTAATACTGGTGGCCGGAAAGGGTCATGAAAACTACCAGGAAATCAAAGGAAAACGCATTCATTTCGATGACCGGGAACAAATCAAAGCCTGTCTACAAACCAACTAAATACCAAAAGTGATCATGACGAAGAAAAAGCACAGGGATTTATTAGATTTTAGCATAAACTCTCAATAGCGACGTATGCTGTATCATATCTTTGCTCTTCTTCAGGACAAATACGACATCCCGGGTGCCGGTCTATTTCAATATATCTCATTTAGAGCAGGTCTTGCTATCATCCTCTCTTTGGTGATTTCCATGTTGCTGGGAGGTCGAATCATCAAATTCTTACGAAAACAACAAATCGGAGAAACGATCCGGGATCTGGGGTTGGAAGGTCAGAATGAAAAGGCGGGAACTCCCACTATGGGAGGGGTCATCATCATATTGGCTACTCTGGTACCGGCTATTTTGTTGGCGCGATTAGATAATGTGTATGTGATCCTGATGATCATCGTTACCGTTTGGATGGCATTGATTGGGTTTACCGACGATTACATCAAGGTGTTTAAGAAAGATAAAGGAGGGCTTAAGGGGAGAACGAAAGTATTGGGTCAGGTGGTGTTGGGTTTGATTGTCGGGCTGGTCATGTTGTTTAGTGATCAGGTGGTCGTACGCATGTCGCCAGCAGAAGCCGAACTGGGAGGATATGAAATACTGGAGCGAGTCAATATCAATCCAAGAACCAATCAGCCGACCAAAGAGTCAGTCTATGTAAAAACAACACTCACCAATGTGCCATTTCTGAAAGGGAACAACCTGGACTATACAACCTTCCTATGGTTTCTGAAAGACAATGCCTCTACGTGGGTTTGGGTCATATTTCTTCCTTTGATTATCATCATTGTCACGGCTGTCTCCAATGGAGCCAATCTCACCGATGGGTTAGATGGTCTGGCCACCGGCGTCTCTGCAGTGGTCGGTGGCACTCTTGGTATCCTGGCGTATGTATCCAGTCACACGCTCTTCGCGGACTACTTGAATATTCTATACCTGCCCTACACCAGTGAGCTAGTGGTGTTTTCAGCTTGCTTCATCGGGGGGTGTATTGGTTTCCTTTGGTACAATGCCTATCCGGCGAAGGTCTTTATGGGTGATACAGGTAGCCTGACGATCGGTGGCATTATTGCCACTATGGCTATTGTACTGAGAAAGGAACTGTTGATTCCGCTACTCTGCGGCATCTTCCTGGTGGAAAATCTCTCGGTCGTTTTACAGGTTTTTTACTTCAAATACACACGTAAAAAGTACGGGGAAGGCAGGCGACTTTTTCGCATGGCACCCCTGCATCATCACTATCAGAAACTGGGAATGCACGAGTCCAAAATCGTCGCTCGTTTCTGGATTGTCTCCGTCCTCCTGGCGGTCCTCACCATTATTACCTTAAAGATAAGGTAGTACATATTTCAAAAAAATTATATTAATTAAAAAAGTCATCTGTAAATTATTATTATTGTGGAATATACATATATTTGTATATAGTAATAAATAAGGACTTTTTTAAGAACAACTACAATTTCAAATCCCAGTGGGGAGGGCTTTTCGACTAAGGGTCCAAAATGTTGAGAAATCAACGAAAACTTTAAACGGATAGGGGGTGTCTCAGGCACTCCTCCTTTAAAGTTCTTTAGAGGAAACAACTAAATCGACACTCAAAGAGGAAAATGAATAAGGCGCTTTCACTTAAAGGCAGAATTTACAAGGAGCTTAAGGGCGACCTTGCAATTTGGCTGGTGATTACCTTTCTCGCCGCTTTCTCCCTGATGGCGATTTACAGTAGTACAGAAACATTGGCCTATAGGGAGCAACGTGGAAATACGGAATACTACGTAATCAAACACTTTGTGATCCTGATGGTGGGCTTGTTTTGTGCGTACCTGTGCCACCTTTTGAATTATATGCGATATGCTACGATTGGTCCCATTCTTTTGTGGATTGCGGTGCCATTATTGGCATATACATCATTTTTTGCTCCGGAGGTGAACGAAGCGCGTCGATGGTTGTCGGTACCGGGTATCGGAATATCGATTCAGCCCTCCGACTTTGCTAAGATTGCCTTGATTATTCACCTGGCTCGTTCGATAGCGTTCAGGCAGGATGTGATCAAAGATACCCGGAAGGCATGGAGGATCATTGCACCCGTACCGTTGGTGTGCGTGCTGATGGCTCCGGCGGATTTGTCCGGCGCGCTTGTGTTGTTTGTGACCTGTATCCTGATGATGTTTATAGGTCGGGTAGGTTTGAAATTTATCGGTGGCCTGATCGTCATCGGTCTTGTCTTTTTAGCCGGTCTGATACTGGTGGGGTATATGGCACCTGACATGGTGAGAGTACATACCTGGGCCTCGAGGATCTCAGAGTTTATG
>JAUILM010000212.1 GCA_030432855.1 Bacteroidia bacterium | reverse complement strand
GGATGTGTACATAGTGCAGCTGCTACTGAAAACTTCATGTGGCTTGAACATCATGCGGTGGACAAGCCTGATTGGGAAAATCTGGTCACTGGTTTTGATGGTCCCATAGTAAAAGATGGATATGTGACCGTTCCTGAAAAACCGGGGATCGGAGTCGAACTTAACGAAGAAGTAGTGAAGGAATATCTCATAGATGGTGAAAAACTCTTTGCACCCACACCCGAATGGGATGAAATCAGAGCCTGGGACAGATTATGGTCTTAAGCACTTAATTTGATATCTGACCAAAGGAGTGACCTGTTGGTTCATATTATAATCTGCAGTTGCGTAACGTGACTGCAGATTTTTTTCTGGAATGTGTTATTTAGTCTTTATTCCTTTAATAGCCGTATTTGTTCCCATTCAGGTGCCTCCGGAAACAGGATCATTTCAGCATCATTGACATGCTTGACAGGGTATTTGAAGGAGAAGGATGGTCCTTCCTCACAGTCTGGTTTTTTTTCTTTCAGATTTTCTTCATAAAAATCGCCCGCCACGACCAGAGTATCTCCTCTGAATTCATATAGTCCGACTCCATGGACCGTCCGGATGGGGTTGCAACCTCCGGGAATAATGACATCACCCCACAAGTCCACTTTAAGAATGAGAAGTCGATCCGGCTCAAAGCAAAATCTATGGTTGGAGCCGTGAAACTGGGCAATACCCCGAGGCTCCTCCTCCATCCAGCAATTTTCAGGAATGACATCTGGAGGTAGGTAACCTTCTTCTACACATCCAGGTACCAGTGCGATACAAAGCAAAACAACAAGATTTCGAATTGATGTATAGATCATACAAGAGGCTGTCTTTCGAATAAATAACGCAAATCTCAACAGAGTTGCGACAATCCATGGCCCATTTTTTTAATGGTTACTGCATTTTTAGTATCCTGGTCACGTGTAGCGTAGGATTTTCCTGGTTTTCTATTTGAATGAAATACAAGCCGTTAGGTAGTGACTCAATGGAAATCGTAAGAGGTGCAGTGGCACTTGTAAAGTCCTGAACTAATCCACCTCCGGCATCTAAAATACGGATCGTAGCATTTGAAAAATCACCATCAATTTTCAACCAATTTGCCGAGGGGTTGGGTCCCATCGTAATACTGTCGTCATATACGTGATATGAAGCGGAGGTGATATATTCGTGCCCCTCAAAAGCACCGATAGAGGGTGGATCATGGTAGAATATCTCGGCAAAGTCGGTCATCGGTTCGACTACTGAAATACCGGCACTTACACATGGACTGGTGGGAGGTATACTGAAATCGGCATTCGAGGTGTCCTGAAATGCCGGATCGTCGATGATCTGATTCTGTATTGGTATACTTTGAAGGTTGGGACTCCAGCTACCATTGCTCTGCTCATTAAACCACAAGTTATTGCTGAAATCAAAGGTCTCAGGTGCCGTATTGGGACCAATGTTGACTTCCGTAAGATCTCGTGTCAGGTAGACAATGTTATTTTTAAATTCATTATCACTACAGGTGAGGAATCCAGGCTCAGTGGTTTCCTGCAAGATCCGCATAGCCCAGTTTGCCGGCTTGAAAAGTGTATTATTATAAACCTTCACTCTGACGCAACCCACATAAGCTATCGGAGCATGGTTTCCGATGAATACATTGCTATACACCTCGAGGTCTGCTGCTTCAAAAGAATCCTGCACTTCGCTCAGAGGAGGTCGGAAAAACTCCAGACCTGTGCTGCCTCCCAGATTCAGAGCCCGCTGAGACATGTCCTTTAGTATGTTTCGTCGAATCAGGATATGTTGAGTGCCTCCTTTGGCCTGTATGCCAGTGACTCCGGCATCCTCAATGATATTATCTTCTATCGTCCCATGGTGGCAACCTACCATATCAATGCCACTACCTCCTGCACCTCCGTTAGTGAACGTACAGTCATGGATCCAAAAACTATCAAGACCTGAAAGTTTGAGAAAATCGCTGTTGCCACTACTATTCATATCCCGAAACTCACAGTTGGCAATGGTGATGTGATGAGTAGGAGTGCTGTAGTCACCTCCATCATCGATGTTAATGCCATTACCGGATTGACCCGTGATCACCAGACCCCAAATTTCCAGGTGGGAGCAATTAACCAGGTGTATTGCTTCGCTTCCCCCCTGGAAAATGGCCCCATGTTCGTTTTCAGCCATGATCACAATGGGTTGAGTAGGTGTACCATTTCGATCTTCGAGAAACTGGGTGCCATTACTATATGTACCATTCAATATGAATACAGTGTCACCAGGGTCAATGCTGGATTCAGCCGCAGCTAATGTGGTGAAATCACCTCCGGCACCCACCGTAATATTCTGCCCGGTGAGGGTTTGTAAGCATAGTATCACGAATGCAAGAACGGAGTAAACATATTTTCCCATAAAAGCGAATTATTAAAAGGGTGACGGGAAAATAGTGCCAAGTGTTTTCGTTGGGAAGCGCTTTGTGTGTACGAGTATACTAATTGCAACGCTGAGTTTGCGGCTGGATTTTATTCCGGCGTGATTTTTGACTTCAATTTTTCAGTAAGCCTGATTTATCTCGGTTCTTCGATGACTTTCCCCCAGGAAAATGTCATTCATGTTTTATTCGTTAAAGATGGTGCGAGGGCACCGTTGACCAAGAGATAGATTATGACGTTCACTTACCCTTGTCGACAAGTCTGTGTACTTTTCTTTTTGTTCCTTACCTCTTCAATCTGGGCGCAGCCTCCGGGAGTGACTCCACCTCGACTAGATACCGATATTCCCTGGAATGGCTGGTGGACTGTCAGTACAGTTGCAGGTGTTGAAGCTCAGTTCAACGCAGGAAGGCGTGCGGAAGAATCTCAAAAGGGATTGAGCAACAATGAGTTAGGTGATCTTGAACTACCTGATGATTTTCTTAGCCGCTCGGCAGAAGAGCAAGCATGGATCATCCTCAAGGCAGAAAGGGAAGCCAGACATATGGTCCAGTATGGTTCTACTGTCGTGACTGGATACCTTCCGGAAGGTGTAGAGGCAAGTCTGTCTGCTGTAGCGCTGGAACATGCACAGGATATGGCAGATCGTGATTACTTTAGCCATACAACTTTGGGTGGACCCAATGCTTTTGACAGAATAGGTCAAGCTATGGATTACTGTTTTGATTCATGGTCTCAGAGCGAAAATATTGCCTGGAATAGTGTGAGCGGTGGTCATATCATTGGGGTACCTCTGGCTTTTTATGGATTCATCTATGATGATGAAGATTGTTGTGGTGGTGGCCATCGAAACCTCTGTCTCAAACAAACTGGAAATGAAAATTATGGCGATCCCAATCGAATTGGCATTGTTGGATTTGGTAGAGCAGCCAGCGGCAATGGTGATTACTTCGTAATGGATTATGTCGATCCAGCACCTGGATGTTCGTACGATATCGAAACCTACGAGATAGATTGCGATCTTCCGGCCGTAGTAACGGTACCTGGGAATGTATACACGGACGAATACCTGGCAGAAGATGTGGTGGCTTCGGATGGAACGATCATGAGCGGTGAAGTCGTGGCCTTTAAGGCCGGTGATGCCGTCAATCTTAATGCAGACTTTGAAGTGTTGGCGGGAGCTATTTTCTCTGCCGAAATTGAAGATTGCCCTCAGCCGACAGCGACACTTCAATCACCAGTTGAGTTATTTGCCTCTGGGTTGGAGCAGGGTCGATATTTAACTCCACCGCATCAGCTCATCGAGCCACCCATATTCAGAAAAAGTCACAGGGATTTTTAACCCATTTTTCGATAAGCCTTTCGAAGGAGCTTGAGAGCCCAGTCATAATGGCTCGAAGTGGCAGATATGAAATAGGCACCCATAGAGGTGGATCCTGTCCATGGATATTTTTTCTTTTCAAAGAGCTCGTCACTTGAATAACTTGTGATGGTCTTCATCATCTTTTCATGCGATGAATCCAATAATTTGAGGCCCTCTTCAAGTGATGTCCCCTGATACTTTTGCCAGATTATTTGATTAAGAGCCGGTAGATCTTTCCATGAATATCCATCGGCTGGCATTGAGGGCTTTTTACCTGCCATTCCTTCCTGATGCCAACTCAACATCATAAGATGCCAATGATGGAGATGTGTGACTACATCCCTCACATTGCGATTAAGCGTGCCTTCTGGAAAGGTTTTTTGTTTTTCTTCATCCGATTTTGAATGAATGAAATCCAGGAGCTTCTGATAGTTTTGCTGACTTAGATCCAGGAGGGATTTTTTATCGGGCGGCCTTGGCATAGATTTTTAGAGTTTAGACTTTGTAAAGAGCTAAGTTACATCTTTGGCGATGGGGGTTTTACTGGTGTCTTGATGGGTGACACTCCTTTTGTCTTCAATGTCCTTCGGTACAATCGTCCATTACTGACCAGGTACAGCATATTCATGTCGGGATCTCCAAAGGACAGATCATCTGACTCCCCAACAGGTGTTTGAAGGATATAATTGATGCGACCCAATTGATCGGCTACCTGAATGCCCATATTGGTTGCTGTGTATGTGCGATTCTCCGCATCGACCGCTACGCCGCTTGCTCCTGGGAGTGCTTGACCATAAGGAATGTGATAGTGTGTGTAATTCTGACCGAACTGGAGGGCACCACTGGATGCAATTTTAAATGATTGACCAAATACGCTTTCCCGGGTAGTTACATTTAAATAGGTCTGTTTTGCTGAAAGAGCCAGGCTAGTGGGCGTCCCGTCCATGAGATCGCTGGTGATCATGTTGCGCCCGGTATGGTAGAACCCCAGACGATGATCCACACTGCTGGCAAAATAAAAGCCCTTTCGGGAGCCCACAAGATGATCTGCATAAATACCATCAATTAAAACACTACCATGACCCTCTTCACTGATTTGCAATATCCTCCTATTGTCGAGATCTGATATATACACCTGATTGTCTGCTCCTATGGTGATCGCACCGATATCTCCTTCCAGTTCATACAAGACCTCGTGTTGATTGTTGCGAATGCGATATACAATATCCCGATCAAGGTCAAGCAGGTAGAGCATACCATTGCTATCTACGGCAATGCGCTCGGGTGATAAATGTGGAAGGTATCGCCGCCATCTGGAATCTTCTTCAACTAAATCAAGTCCCTGATATTGGTCCAAATGGACTGTCGGCGCCTGCGGATAATCGGCCCATAGCCAGGCCAATGCTTCGGCCATAATTTTTTTTGCTCCTTTACTATTGTGACCTTCCTGCCCCCAGACATGGTTGACTTCATATCCAGCCCACTTTAAGGCAGAAAGCATATCCTGATTCGCAACCCACCAATCACCCGCATAGATATTCAGGTCTGTACGTCCATCTTCGAGAAAAATTCGAAGGGGTTTCGGCTCTGTCTTTCGGACTAAAGTGGGAAATTCATCGCCACCTCTTAGACCTACATAGGTCCCGATAGTGCTTAAGACCCGAGAGAATGCATCAGGACGTTCCCAGGCAGCATTGAAAGCGCAGATGGCACCCGAACTGGCACCGGCAATGCATCTGTCACCGGCTTGTGTACTGAGATTATAATCTTTTCCCAATTCCGGTAGCAGTTCTTCCAATAAAAAGCGGGCGTAACGATCTCCGAGTGCGTCGTATTCAAAACTCCGGTTATAGCGAGGGAAATCTTCCTCCGGACTGGCTGATGGCACCTTGCCATGGTCCACAAATATGCCAATCATGACCGGTATTACTTCTCCTGCAATCAGGCTATCCATGACCCGGGGCAAATTCCAACCTTCGGCCCGTCTAAGTCCATCCTGGACAATGATAGAACAAGTGGGTCTGTCGGCATCATATTGCTGTGGCACATAGATCCAGTAATCTCTGACGGTACCAGGATAGATGTCGCTCGTCCACTGAAAGGGACCTTTTATTTCACCGGTGGGAAAGCTTTCCTGGGCAGATCCGGGGAAGGTGCACAAGACATAAAATATCAATATGAATAGAAACCTAAGGGTATGCATGATGCCACATTTTTACTATTTCGAAAAATATGGAATAAATGGAAGAGTACCGTATCACGGGGTTATGCTGGAAATCGGAGTCAGGTAGATTTTGCGAAATTCAACCTCCGATCCTTCTGCCTGTACTGCGATTTGGCCTTTGCTGACGGTGGCGTCATGTCCGTGATTCACCAGATCGCCATTAACCCATACTTTGATCTCATCTCCCACACATTCGATGGTCATGTTATTCCATTCGCCCAGAGGTTTCTCAGATCCATCGGTTAAATTTTTTATTCTTCTTAGCTTTCCCTCCGTGATGCCCCAATCAGCAGGATCTCCTCTCCGGGTCTCCATATCCGGCACTTTAATATCCTCTACGATTACCCAAAAATCTCCTGCATTTTCATGCATCATCTGGACTTCGATAGACTTGGGAAACATCTTGTACAAAGCACGGGGAGTGGATGCATGCACCAGCACACCACAGTTCCCTGGTTTGCCCGCAAATCGATACTCTACTTCCAGGCGATAATTTTCATGCGTATCATCAGTGATCAGGTGTCCGCCGGGATTACCCAGGCTCACCAGCATACCCTCTCTGACTATGAAGGGAACCTGTATCTGAGTGTTCGTGTCCAGAGCGGGCACGTCCATATGCCATCCCGTCAGATCCTTGCCGTTAAAGAGTGATTGAGCAGGGAGGTTACAACCAATGGTCAGGGCAAGCACTAAAAGTCGAATTTTCATATGCTGAGGATTTCTTTTGAAGTTAAGAAAGTGGTCTTACATATCTATCCTGTTGTATCCCGATATGGACCATTTGTGTTGTTATTATCCTCTGGCACTGATTCTGGATCCACGACCATCAGTCCAGAAAGGATTCCAAACCAGATATACGCCATCGACCACTACATCTGCCCTTCGTGGCTTAATCTCAAGCACACTAATTTCTGCGTCGATATTTGCCCATTTCTCTTTCACCTCGTCGATCTGATCATTCATTTCATTTTCCAGTTCTCTATAGTCGGCATGTAATTCCTCCAGGTCTATTTTGGTAGATTCCAGTTTCTGAGAGGCTTTTCTGCGCATGCGACTTTTTGTTGTGGCGCTGCTTATTGATCGTCGCCGACCTTTAAAGAGAGAAAATAGCGTCTCAGCCACACCCACTATTTCGGCTGTTTTCCGGTGGCTTAATTCTGACTGATGTTCTTCCAGCTGATATTCTTTCTTTCGAATGCGATCTGTGATCCGCTCGAGCTTATCTTCAAATTTATCCTGTAAATCATCTACTGCTTCATCGCGCAGTTCTCTGGCCGCATGACTGATCCGCATTCTGAAGGCCTCCATATTCTCATCCGCTCCCTGATAGATTTTGAGCGAAGGCAGTTGATGGATTTTCATCCGCTCATTCTGATATAAATAGTCGGAAAAAGTATCCTCCGCTTTTTTAAGTTCCTTAGCAGAATCAATCGTGTCTGGCAGATCATCGTACGACACACCGACGCCCTCGGGGTGATCCGGGTTGTCCAGCAGGCCACGCTTCCAATCCGACAAATGGATGCTTTGATCCCAATCAATCCGTCCGAATTCATCGGGTAGGGTAGAAAGGATATCGACGGACTTCACCGAATCAATGTCGCGTTTGGCATCGTAAAACCGCACCTTACCGGTTGATAAAAGCATGGGTTGGTATTGCAGGGACAAGTCGGATTCGCCTCCGATTTCTGCTCCAGCCTCTGAGGCCGATTTCCATACGGCGAAGAATCGCTGGTCAATATCACTATCCAGTACCGGAGGTAGTGCACTCTCCTCTGCCGTTACCTTCTTTGTAGGTGCTGCTTCTTCCCGAGTACCCTCCTGGGGCCTGATATCTTCTTTCTTACGATCCTCCATCAGCTGCTTTACCTGAGGTCGTGTCAGCGGACCACGCAAATAACTCATCACCCATCGGGTATGCATTAGTATGGGTTCGTCTTCATGTACGTTATGCATCAAAAACACCCTGGATTTTAAAGAGGAAATCAATGTGTCAAAATCGGTATCGTCACTGGTGCCAGCTTCTGCAATCGCCCCCTCAAGACCTTGAAGTACCCTGTCTTTGTCCCTTTCAGTCTGAAGTTTTCCAATAAACCAGGTACCGGCATTACTTAATCCCTTGTAATCTATGTCCACCGGATTTTGAGTAACCAATACGGCCCCGACACCAAATGCACGTGCCTGCTTCAGTATGGTGAGAAGTGGTCGCTTGGATGGAGGTTGCGCTGTAGGGGGAAAGTATCCGAATATTTCATCAAAGTACAGCAGACTTCTCAAACTGGACGTACCCGATTGGCGTCTCATCCAGGTGATCAGACTATTTAGCAGCAGTGTTACGAAGAACATTCGTTCACTTTCTGACAAATGCGCGATATAGAAGATACTGTGTCGTGGCTTACCCTCTGCGGTGAAGTAGATTTTATCAATATCCAGGGGATCTCCCTGTAACCAATAACTAAA
>JAUILM010000211.1 GCA_030432855.1 Bacteroidia bacterium | reverse complement strand
GCACTACGAGTCAGAAAACTACGACGGGTCTTCACTGCATTCATTGAAGCTTCACAAGATTTAAACGATTTACACACTTAGTGAATGCGAGAATGCCGCACAGCCCTTTTAATTAGATTCTGTATACTCGTATCCACCTATTACTTCCACATTAGGAATCTTGGATTTTATGGTGTTTATGCCTTCTTCTCCCATGTCAGTTTGCCATACATACAATTTCCTTAGCGAAGGGATAGAAGCCAAATGAGGTGCACAAAGATCGCTAATTTTTGTATTGTACAAATTCAAACTTGACAGATTTTTGAGATTTGTCAAGTTTTCGATACCCTCATCAGTGATCTGAGGGTTGTTTTCGAGTTTCAAACGCAAAAGATTACCCATTTCACCAATTGACTTGAGAGCATCATTTTCTATGCCAGATTTTGCAAGATATAACCACGCGATGTGCGCTTTTGCCGGATCCAGCACTTTGATTTGCTCATTTATGGAGAGAGAATCATTTCCTTTCCATCGCACCTCAACAAAATTAGTGGTTTGTGATATCGGCTTAATGGAAAATCCTGCCGCTTCAATTCCCGCAAAAAGGGAAGAATCCAATGCTTCGATCGTATTTTTCTCCAGGAAGGTTTTTGGTTTTGTATCCAGCTTGTGCCGTTGAATCAATATTCTCTTGACATCTTCAGGAACTTCCACACCTGTTACAGTTTGTTCAAAGGATGCTCCTGAGTTAATCCACCACTCGAGCAACTTGATCTCCTGATAGCTAAAGGGCAGCCCACTCGGAGGCATATATTTTCTGGAAGAGGGATTCATTGTCACACGACCAAACAACTCACTTTGTTGGGCTGAAGCTTCGATCACAGCCCCATCTCTACCGCCTTCTAATATACCCTCAGGAGTTGAAAGATCAAGCCCCCCCTTACTTACGTCGGCATTGTGGCAACTTACACACTTTTGATCGACGAAAGGTTGTATTAAATCCTCATAGATCACTGTAGAATCTGGATCCAGGAAGGTTTGATAAGAAGCATCGCCTTTATACGAGGCAAGTTTTTTCACAAATCCCGGAGCGTTTTCCAACAGATAGTCTTTTCCGTGTGTCATCTCACCTCCCAGGTGACCAACAAAGATCAGCAATATCAAGGTGAAGGCACCTGTAGCGGTTGTCAACCGACCACTCCCATCAGGACGCATTCGCCATAATAAGAAAGCTAAAACCAGGATACCAATGCCTAGCCACTTGTGCCAAAAAAGAGTGTCTGGATTGTAACTTCCTTCTCTGGCGAGTAAGAGACCCGCAATGACAGATACGAGGGCGGCACAAAAACTCAGGAAGTACACCGGTTTGATCAACACCTTCCACCCTTGTCTACGGGCACTCCGGGACATATATTGTATAATAACTCCCAGGACAATAAAACCAATAGGTAAGTGCACTAAAATAGGATGAAATCGACCAATCCAATTCCAAAATTCCATGTAAGTAAGATTTCTGACGTTCGGATTAAAAGATCGTAAAAAAAACCAGCAGGAAATCACGTCATGGCATTATTTTTTCAATGAACTTTATAACAATGTTCCAACAGGACAAGGTGAGAATGATACTATCGATCAAAATGTGGTTGATTTTTTCGGTGTTTCCACTCATAGGATGTGGTACAGAACCCCCCACGCATGATGCAGGCCTTGCCTCTTATTATGCCGACTTCTTTCATGGGAAACTTACAGCTAGCGGCGCACCCTATGATAGCACATTACTTACTGCAGCACATCGTGATTTACCATTTGGACAAAAAGTTCGGGTAAAAAACCTATCCAATGATCGTACAGTAGAGGTTGTCATTAATGATCGCGGACCCTTTGTAAAACAACGGATCATTGATCTTTCCAAATCTGCTGCCCGAGAATTGCAAATGCTTCACGATGGTGTTGTAAAAGTAGAAATAGCTTTAATAGATTAGCGGGTCTAATCATAAAGGCTATGCAAAACATAACCGAGTTTCGAACTTCTCTTGAAAAAGATGATGTTCCCGAGGTTTCTCCCTACCTACAATCACTTTGGTATGATGCCCGGGGAGATTGGGAAAAAGCACATGATATTGCCCAGGAGATCAACAATAGCTACGGATCCTGGATCCATGCATATCTGCATAGAAAGGAAGGAGATCACTGGAATGCCAATTATTGGTATCAAAGAGCTGGAAAAGTCATGCCCTCCAAGACGTTAGATCAGGAATGGGCTGATCTGGTAAATACCTTCCTCCACATTTAATTATGTCCCTCAATCCACGCTATAGTTTCTATGTCTACTTTGCATTTGTGCTTGTTGGCCTATGGACATCTTGCCATTCTGTACGAAATGAGCATGCTCTCTTTTTGAATGGCCCAAGTCAAACACATTCGATGGAAGTATTGGATTTGGACTCTTCGGCGTCGATTATTTATCAGCCTGTGGTGATACATAGGAAGAATGCAATAGATCTCTTTGCTATTCTTCGGAACTCACCAGACACTTCCGCGGCTATCTTTCATGCCATTGGCGACGGCAAGAAATTCTTCTATAAAGGTGTACTGAGTGAGGGAGGTTTTAAAGACCAGCACGAGGAGACCTGTTCCATTATTGGTGATCCTACGGGAGACTTTGTTATGACCTACCTAAGTGTAAAGGATGGAAAAAAGCAACTAATGATTGCAACTTCCTCTGATTTAACCTCATGGAAGACCAGGGGACCAGCCTTCGGTGATTCAGGCGTTTGCACAATGGGAGGAGTGATCGTTGGATCCTACATGGATGGTGAGTTTCTTGCAAAAGAAATCAACAACCAATATTGGATGATATGGGGTGGTGAAGCCATCCATTTGGCTACTTCAACAGACCTTCTTACCTGGACACCACTGCGCACGCCTTCAGGAGCACTTCATATCCTTTTTGGTCCGGGACACGAAGGATTTGACGCAGCCAGACTGATGATTGGACCACCACCGATATGGTATGAGGAAGGAATTCTTATGCTATATCATGGTGTTTCCCTTCGTTCGCCTTCCACTGCAGAATTCATTCGACCTGGTCAGATAGTTTTAGACCCTGTCGACCCACGTATAGTTCTGGCGCGCTCACCATCGCCTGTCCTCGACCAGGAAGTTGCAAGTCGTGTCATTCAGGTACAGAGCATCAACTGGGATCATGGCTCCACAACACTGTATGCTGGCACGGAGAACAAACAACTAGTTGAAATTACCTTTTCTACGGATCTGTGAACACGGACAATATAGAATGTTGTATCTTAAGTGGGTTTAAAAAAAGTTAGTCTGTCAGATGAAAAGAAGAGATTTGATAAAAAACATTTCCATGGCCGCTGGTGTCATGGCGCTAAATAAAAACCTAATACTTAAGGACAATGAAGCGATTGCCTCGAAGTTGCGTCATTCTGTTTGCCGCTGGTGTTTTCGAGACATGTCGTTAGAAGAGTTATGTGAAGCCTCACAGGATATTGGCATAGAATCCATTGAAATAGTGGGTCCTTCAGACTGGGAAATCCTGAAAAAGTATAATATAGGCTGTGCTCTTGGGACCGACTCCTTTGCCAGTATCCCTGATGGATTCAATGATCCTAAAAATCATGCGAAGCTTATCGAAAACTATAAGGGTTTGATAGATGCTGCTGCAGATGCTGGGGTGCCAAACGTGATTGTGTTTTCTGGAAACAGAAAGGGTATGGATGATATGGTGGGCATGGAAAATTGTGCAGTAGGTTTGGATTCTCTGGCTAAATATGCCGAAAATGCAGGCGTCATGATTGTGATGGAACTCTTAAATAGCAAAGTCAACCATCCGGACTATATGTGCGACCATACTCCCTGGGGCGTACAGCTGGTAGAAAAGATTGGATCTCCCAACTTTAAACTCCTCTACGATATCTACCATATGCAGGTTATGGAAGGTGATGTGATTGCTACTATTAAGGAAAACAAAGATCATATCGCACATTACCATACTGCCGGTGTGCCTGGACGACATGAAATTGATGATTCGCAAGAATTAAATTATCCCGCCATTGTTAGGGCTATTACTGAGACAGGTTTTGAGGGATTCATTGCACAGGAATTTATACCCGTACGAGAAGATAAAGTAGCTAGTCTCCGCCAGGGAGTCGAGTTGTGTACCGTATAATGTCTCAGTATAGATGCTGAGTTAAACACCAGCATTACTGGCACCGGTTTCCACTATGTTGGCTAAAGTACGAAACCAGGGTGCGAAAAGATGTGGATCGATTGATCGTTTCCTCAGCCCGGCGTAGTTTCGTTGCATCATGTTTACCATTAGGAGATAGTTCTCACTAAATGGTATGAGAATCATCACTGTTCTGATAGGACCCATTTATTAGATTAGAAGAGTTCTCTCATTATCAGTTCAAAATCAGAATGTGATGAAAACCAACAAAACTCCTCTCAGGAATGACTGGGTCTATGGTGCTTTTTTGCTTGCATTATCCTTGTTTTTACAAACGATATCAGCTTGTAATCAAGGACCACCACCCAATTCGAGACAGGCACAAGCCTTGGCAGGAAAAGCAATTTTCGAAAATCAGTGTATCAGTTGTCATGGCCTCAACGAGGTGGAGCCTACCGTCGATACACTGAGCACACCTGCTCCTGATTTAACCAGGATTATGGCTCGAAGGCCAAAAGCTAAAGAATTTCCCATCGTTGAAATTGCCCGGATAATCGACGGTCGACGGGAGGTGAAAGCCCATGGACCGAGGACGATGCCGGTGTGGGGTGAAGTATACACACAGGAAGGTCTCGATAAATCCGAGATTCTGGGGAGAAAAGGTGAGTTAGTAGCTTATCTAATGTCTATTCAGGACTGGGATTACTAGATCTTTGCAAAAAGACTAGAAAGTAAAAAAGGCTGTAACGGTTAAACGCTACAGCCTTTTTTAAATGTGATTCGCACGAATACACAATATCGTTTGACAATCAATTTATTGTGGTTCTGATTATTGATTTGGGGGACAAAAATCTAGTCGAATAGCAATTTTTTAATTGATTCACATGACTTTTCTAACCCTTGTTTCATAAGCGTTTCCAAGACTTCCTCCTCAGATCTCGGAGGGTTTCTCAGATTCTCTACTTGGTTTTGAAAAGCTTCGATGCACTTCATGGGATCTAAATCAATTAGATTTTCGATGAAGTAGTCTGCAGTTTGAGCCTCAATATTGAAAGGCTTCAGCAACTTATTAGGAAAATCTTTGATATTATTCGTAATGATCACGTCTGCATTACATCGAATAGCAGCAGCAAGTACATGATTATCACCACTATCAGGTAAACTACATGCTGCAACCAACCCTTCAAATCCTAGTACATTTGCATCAGGGAAAGCATCATTCATAAAAGATTTAGTTCTTTTCAGACGCTCTTCATCTAGATCTTCTCTATTCGCTAAAAGATTTCTGATCCATTCTTTCAAGATTGTCTCAGTCCACTTGGGCTTATATAAACTAAGACTCGCAAGATTTAGTAGATAATCTCTTAATGGCGCAGGATATAAAACACAGGCATCTAGAATAGCTGTGAATCTGCCAGAATGCATAATTAGTATCCCAAGTTCAGTTCCTGTGCTTCTTTTGCCAGTTGCTCCAGACTTTCTTGGCGCTTGGTCTGCATTTTTTCGCTCAGTTGAAGCAGATCCTTTAGCATAATTCTACGATGCTTTCCTACCAATGTAGCAGGTAGTTCATGTCGGTCAATCAAACCAACTATATAGGGCCTTGATACATTAAGCATGTCAGCAGCTTGTTGAGTACTTAGCACACTTTCTGAAGGTATAAGTGTTAAAGTTTTACCTTCGGCCATTGCTTTGATAATGTTCTTCAGAAGTCGAAATGCCGAAACTGGAATTGTAACATTAATGTGTTTATCACTAATCTGAAGGGATACCGATCTTTTTTTCGTTGTCAAAATCTCGTGAGAAAGCTCCTCGAATTGATCGAGAAATTTCTTTGCCAGAATTTGATCCCCAGCATTGGGACGTGTAAGTTGCGCTTCCATGGTGTGATATCTGTTAATTTTGGTAACTCCAAGATAGTAAACGAAATAAACGAAACAAGTGTTTCACCGGGTGTGATTTATTTTACAATCATTTGTCTGTCAGGACTTAAAATTAGATTCTTTGTAGCCCCACTAGCGTGAAAAAGTGCTCGAATTAAAGTTTTGCATGGAACGTTTAGAGCAGGATCGCCTATTTAAGAAATGACCGTACTTTCTTAAACAAGGGAACACCTTATTTAAGATTTTTGACCACTATCTTAAATAGTGCAATTTTTAGTAAAGTAAATTCTACCTAATATTTATACTGGTTGAGGGACATACCCCATTTTATAACTGAGACTTATAAGAATCCTCTTTTAACCTGAGCAGGATATTCGTTCTCAAGAATCAAGCACCTCACCAAATGTTAGAGTGAATTCATCGAAATGTATAAAACAGATGGGACCTATAATTGCGTGCCTAATTTGGATGGCATCGATGACTTTCTAGGTGGAACTATAGTATAATATGTAAAAAAGGCTGTAACGGTTAAACGTTACAGCCCTTTTTAAATGTGTTTGAGGTCGGGAGCGGATTCGAACCGCCGTACAAGGTTTTGCAGACCTCTGCCTAACCGCTCGGCCACCCGACCATCTAAAGAGCCGCCAAATATACAAGATTTATTGCATGCTTGTCAATACTCATCCTTAAATATATCTTAAGAGAAATGAGTTTGAATCTTATCAAACCCATTTCTCCAAGTAGTTAATCACTAGTTGATCCTATAACCTAGAGCCAACGTGGATACTGGAACAACCCCTGTACCATATAAATCGTCATCATCATCAAAATCTCCGGAGATGATCCCAAAAGTTGGACCAATGCCAATCTCCCAGGTGAAATTATCACCAATAAGACCTTGGTAGCCAATGATCCCACCAATTCTCACTAATGTGTAATTGAATCGGTCATTAAAAGCGTCATCAAATCCAATAAAGTTTACACCTGCATGGGGTCCGGCAAAAATTCCTTTAGGTGTCTCAGTATTTGAGAGGTAAAAGCGGTACTGGCCAAATAAACCAAAACCTGTGTAGTCGATCCCCAAAATTCCCCTGTTTACAAAGGAAAGACCGCCATATACGGATGCTTTCTCAGATGTAAATGTTTCATAACCAGCCCGGATACTTCCAAAAGCCAATGAAAGTGGGTCCAGTTTTACAATACCTTGACTTTGGGCACTAAAAGTAAAGATGGCCAGAAACGAAAATGCTAGTAAAATCCTTCTCATTAAATAAAATTTAGATGTTTTAGTAATTGATTACATTCATAGAAGACATTATCACCAAAAGTAATATTAATTGGTGTTACATAAGAATATCTGTCGATATATAGAGATTGCAAAACAATACAATGCATAAAATTTGGAGAGAAATATTACTAACACCTTATTTTCAAAGATCAGGCCAAGTCCTTGTTGGTTGATCGGTGATTAGGGCTTGGCATATTCGTCATATGAGGACTCATTACCTCTGACAAATACTCTATAAAATCGCCTGATATCATATGGCAGGAAAAATGTCTGCCTGCGAAGGATGTCAAAGGCTGATCGACTTTTTCCTGATGTGTCAAATAGTGCACGACGTGCACGCTGAATCTTACTCCAGTTCTTTGCAGTGTCTTTTACACTCCCATGTAATATTGACTGGTACTTAGTACGCCCCGAAATTAAATTGAAAATCATCAAAAGAAGCACTTTGATAAAAATGATCGGAAGTGTCAATACTATGACTAGAGATGGCATCACTTTGAAATAACTGTACCAAATGGACGTCTGAATCATGCGAGCGTACCCTGCATCATAGACTTTGCTGATGGATCGACCAATTTTGTGGTAGGCTATGGCTTTGGGACAGTATGTGCATTGATATCCCAAGACATTAGCACGCATGCCATACTCTGCATCTTCATAACCTGTTGTAAAGAACGTATCAAAGAACCCAATTACTTTGATCATGCTGGTGCGATAAAGCGTTGCGGCTGCGCAACTACCGAAATTTTCAAAACGGCTATCTAATTGAGCAACAGAGGATCTGTGTCCGATAGGTACAATTTCTCCCGTCGTCAGCATCTGATGTCCGGCATTATCCATGATACTGCGGTCATAGTAATTGATCAGCTTACTAGATACAATGTCAGTATTGTTTTGCTCTGCTTCCTTCACCAGTTCCAGAAGCCAGTTTGGATCTACAGTGGTGTCGTTGTTTAGCAAGGCAATGAAATCAAAATCAGCATCGAGCACATGTTCGACTATCTGGATGTTGGCTTGAGAAAAACCAAGGTTAGAATCATTAAGATGCACATAGACATTAGAATGATCCTGGAATGTGTTTTTAAGGTGAGTACCTTCTTCGTTGGAAGAGTTATTATCCACAAGGTGTACATCAAAGGCAGGATAATTAAGGGACA